>CAKZVJ010000307.1 GCA_937923345.1 uncultured Saprospiraceae bacterium | reverse complement strand
CTTATATCAAACTCCTGTTATTGTTACATTGAAAAAGTAATAAAAAATTAAAATCATTATTTGAAATATCTAAGAAACTCATTATTTATTCTTTTCTTCCTAAATCAGGTGTTTACTTGTATTTGGGCGCAGGATACTTATAGTAGGTCTTTTGATTTGAATATTGGCCTGGACAATAGTCCACTATCAATGTTACTTCGTTCAGAAGACCTGCTGGTTACTGCGCATCATCAAACAGGTATGGACTTTATAATATCTTCCATTAGTACCTTTGGGTATGATGGAACTTATGTTGCATCAGATACTCTCCATGATTTTATCATGGGAGCACAATTCCCTTTAATCAAAACTGAGGAGGGATATGAATTAATGGGTACAAAAACTAAAGCTGATGAATTTAGAGCGAGAGGAATGTACTTAATTAAATTTGATCAGGAACTTGCATTTTTAGAAAAAAGATTATTTTACTACGAGAAATTTTTCTTCTCCAACCCTCGAGGCTTCTGGTCAACCAATAATAAAAAAGTCGTGTATGCTGGACTTGTCAATAATGAATTAAACAATTCACAAGGATACATTGGTTTTTTTGATGAAAAGGAAGACAACATCAGTAAGCAACTGGTTTTGACGGATACCGCACTTCCGTACAGCAAATACTTCATAAATAGTTTTCAAGAAACAAAAGATGGCAATTTTGCATTTATCAGGTGGGTGTGGCAGCGAGATACATTTCCAGGATTACGATTTGAGGTGGTGCAAATGAACATGGAAGGAGAAGAATTGGGGAAGATCAGTGGAAGTACAAGCCAAGAAGAACCAGGATTGATACAAGACGACAAGGATGACTTTTACTTCTACACGAGAAATACTCCGTTTTCTAATGGTACTATCTACTCTGATAATAGTCTTGGAGGCATCGCAAAAGCAAATAATAGTTTGGATAGCGTAATATGGTCCTTTCCATTGAATGAAAATGCAACGATACAAAATCCTGGGGTTCATAATCATTTATCTTTTGGCTTTACTAATTTGAGTGACGGCAATTTGCTGACCTATGGAGAAGCTAGCCATTTTTATCAAAATAATTTTGCGGGCTATCTATGTAAGTTCTCAAAAGAAGGAGAGATAATTTGGAGACACTATTACAATGTCGAGGTAGACAGTATGTTTTTAACTGAAAATCCTTCTGGGTATAAGACAGCGGGTGTCAAGCAGTGCCAGGAGTTGGATGATGGGCGTATTTTGTGTTTGGGAACAACTATTTTCAATAGAGCAGACACCCTGCCACAGCGAGAGATTTGGCTCCTACTGGTAGATAAAAATGGGTGCGTGTATGATAAATGTCAGACTTCTATAGAATTGCCTGTTAGTACTCGCTTTGCACCTTCTACTCAAGAAGGTAAAATATATCCTAATCCTGTTTACAATGAACTACACGTATCTGATGTTGACTTTGATACTTACGAAATTCACAATCTCATCGGTCAATTGAAACAGAGTGGCAATTTTACTACGAAAATCTCTCTCCATCATCAACTACCACCTGGCATGTACGTCCTTCTACTCAAAGAAAAAGGTCGCCTTAAGTCTGTTTTTAAATTTTTTAAAGCGGAGAGGAGATAATAATACTCAAAATAGTTTTAGCGGCACTCAGTACAAGATTTGGATCCCCAAATGAGTTCCTCAGTCAGTCTAATCTTAAGTGCTGTTTTATCTCGTTCTCTTTTTCATCACTAATTGTTACGATAACTAATTTGATTCCGTGAATCAAAATAAGGAAGGAACATACATCCATCGAGGCATGAGGGGTTTCTTTTTGTTCGAGACTTTACAGTACGTGCTTATTTAGGTAAGTTTGACTTGACTCTTTTGTCATTTTCGTCCACAAGACTAATAATGCTAGGCACTAAATAACATCCTAACTATCTCTTCTGCAAAGTAGACGTCTAAAAGTATTTCCTTTTCCCTTCTTACTACCTATCCTGAATACTGAATTATTCATTTTTCTGGCCAGCGTATGTTTGCAAGGAATAGCGAATTACAAGGGAAAATATAGTGTAGTGCTTATCGAAAGGAACCACCTGTGCCTAAGCACCCTCCTACTCTAAAACCTGACTTACTGCATTTTTGGATACAAAAGCAATAATCTTTCTCCCTAGATTTATCAGGAATCAAATACATAAAAATGAGAAAGACACAATTATTAATTACGATGATCTGCTGCTTGATTACGATCAGCAGCTACGCCCAAACAACTTCATTGAGCGGTAATGTTACCGACGCTGTTACTAATGAACCTGTCATGTTTGCCGCCGTTGCATTATACTTAGAGGGAGTATTGTACTCAGGTGCAGAAACAGATTTGGATGGAAACTATCACTTCCCTGATTTACAATCTGGCACTTATGATATTGAGGTATCCTTTATAGGCTATCAGCCTTTGAAACTAAAAGACGTAGTTGTTTACGAAGGGCAGCATAATATTGTAGACGTCTCCATAACGGAGGGAGTGGTCATGGAGGAAATAGAAGTAATCGCATACAGAGAACCGCTGATCAGACAAGATAATACTTCGCAAGCGAGCTCCATAAGCAGTGAAGAAATAAAGAACTTACCTCAAAGAAATATTAATGGCCTAGCAAAAACATCGGCGGGGGTAGGAAGCACAGATAGTGGTAGACAATTGAATGTACGAGGAGGTAGATCGGATGCTACAACATACTATATCGACGGAGTTGCCGTTAGAGGAAATCTCATTCCAGATAATAAGACAATTAAAAAAGCAGAAAGAAAAGCAAGAAAACTTAACAAAAAAGCACACAAAGAAAAAAAGTCAACACCTGAGATACAGCACATACCTTCGACAGAGGACTATGATTATATCGCGGAAAACGGATACCTCTCCACTAAGCATGAACCACTATCCACTTTTTCTATTGACGTAGATCGTGCCAGCTACAGCAATCTAAGGAGATTTATAAACAGCCATCAAATGCCTCCCCTGGATGCGGTAAGAGTAGAGGAAATGATCAATTACTTTCACTATGATTATGAGCAACCAAGCAACAAAGATCCATTCAGCATCACCACGGAATACACCACCTGCCCGTGGAATAAAAAGAATACCCTACTCCATATTGGGATACAAGGGAAAGAGATCGACCTAAAAGACATTCCGGATGCTAACCTCGTATTTTTGGTAGACGTTTCTGGATCCATGAATTCAGCCAACAAACTTCCTTTGGTGAAGGAGTCCCTGAAGATGCTGGTTAGAAAATTGAGGCCTACTGATAGAATTGCCTTAGTCACCTACGCAGGATCCACTAGAGTGGTATTGCCTTCTACATCAGTGAGCAAGGCACCTGCTATACTCGCTGCGATAGATGCCCTTGGTGCCGGGGGCAGTACAGCTGGTGCATCTGGTATCAAGTTGGCCTATGAGACCGCTCGGAAATTTTTCATCAAGAGTGGAAACAATAGGGTCCTACTGGCTACCGATGGAGATTTTAATGTAGGCATCAGCAGCGACGCTGAGCTGCAGAGAATCATCGAAAAGGAACGGGAAGACGGCATATTTCTTTCTGTCCTTGGCTATGGAACAGGCAATTATAAAGACAATAAGATGCAGGTGCTGGCAGACAAGGGAAATGGTAATCATGCCTATATAGATAATATCAAAGAAGCAGAAAAAGTCTTGATCGAAGAGATGGCTTCTACCCTCTACACCATAGCGAAGGATGTAAAAATTCAGATAGAATTTAACCCAGCAGAGGTTGCAGAATACAGATTAGTAGGTTATGAAAACAGGCTCTTGGCCAATGAAGACTTTAACGATGATAAAAAAGATGCGGGCGAATTAGGCGCTGGGCATACCGTGACCGCCATCTATGAAATCAAAACCAAAGCTACAAAGCAGAAAAAGAAAAAGGCGGTGGATGCCCTGAAGTATCAAGTGGAAAGAAACGCCTCGCCACAATATAAGGATGAGTTAGCAACCATAAAATTGCGCTACAAAAAGTCTGATGGAGACAAGTCTAAACTTATAGCGGAGACCATCTCAAACCAAACTACTAGCTTGGAAAAGACTAGTGACAATCTTAGATGGGCAGCAGCTGTTGCCCAATTTGGCTTGACTATTCGAAACTCCAGGTATGTGAAGAAAAAGGATTATCCTAGCATCATAGCCAATGCGGAAGCTGCGATGGGCGTCGACAAAAACGGATATAGAGCAGAGGCCATACAACTAATGCAGCGCATGCAGGAGATTGATGATCCGAGTCTTTCGGTCAATGAGCAATGAGCAATGCAAAAGTAATGTGCAATGATCAATGATCAATTTTCAATGCAAACGCAAAATCAATTTGCAATGCAAAATCAATTTGCAATGAGCAATTTTCAATGCAGGTCTATCGTGCGTAATAGGTAGGAATGTATTTGATCTCTGAGTAATTTGATTGGAGGGATGTATGATAAAGGGTGAATTATGGATGATCAGAAGTAAGAGAAGAACCCCGGCAGAGCTTGCCCCGATTTTTTCGGGGGGGTGGTAATACTATAGCCCAGGGTGGCAACCCTGGGAATTAACGTGGCAAGAACCAATTTGGCGTGATTTTCTTTTAAAAATCATGACAAATTGAGTTAAAGAATCACCCCGTTTTTAAAGCAATATTTTTAAAATGGGCCTAATCATTTAGAGATTTTATGATGTAAAAAGTTTATTCTCTGCGAAATATGATATTTCTGTACACCCCTGAATTATGAATGAATAGAGTAGGTAATGTAATTTTTCAGAGTGCCGTTTGTAGAGGAATGGCATACCTATAAATGTTAGTTTGTTTTTTGAAAACCAGTAGCAGCTCTTAGTTGCTGCTGGTTTTATTTATACAATATACGATTGTATCTAGTCTTTTAGCAAGGTAATCAATGCTTCTTCTCCTTGGAATTGGGCATGATCTAGGGCGGTGTTGCCGCGCTTATCTTTTATCGTTTTATCTGCTCCTTTAGAGATTAAAAGTTCCACGATATCTTTCTTACCGAAGGTGGTGGCGTAGATGAGGGCGGTAGCGTTATTGAAATTGACAATATTGAGATCTGCTCCGTGATTGATGAGTAGTAGTGCAATATCTGCATGCCCCTTAAAGCACACTCCCATCAGAGCAGTATTCCCTGCGCTGTCTTGAGCGTTGATATCCGCTCCTTGCTCCAATAAGTACTTGGCGATCTCTGGTTGACTGCAGTAGGTTGACATAATCAAAGGGGTAAATCCTTTTTCGTCTTTTTGATTGACTATACCTGGTGCGGCTTCTACCATCTCCATAACGTCCATTAACTCTCCTTGTCTTATTGCACTATTTATATCCATGCTGCAAAATTAAGGATTAATACCTTTTAAACCTGAGTGTAGGACCATCTTTATTCGCATATGATACAATTATAGACCGTCAGTGATCGTCAAGGTACTGAATCCTTGCGCGTTTTTCTCTAATTGAATCTGCACGTCTATCCTTTCTTTGAGAGACTCCACGTGTGAGATGATGCCTACCGTCTTTTGGCTTTCTGACTGAATTTTATCCAAGGTAGTCATGGCTAAATCTAGCATCTCTGGATCTAGTGTACTGAAGCCTTCATCAATGAATAAACTTTCTAGAGCTACATTTTTGGAAGCCATATCGGATAAACTCAATGCTAAGGCAAGGGATATCATAAAGGTTTCTCCACCAGAGAGGGTGCTCACGCCTCTTTGTATATTTCCTTGGTAGGTATCTACAATCATCAACTCTCCATCGTTTTGCGGCATATCGAGCTTGTATCGCTCGAAGAGGTGTGCTAGGCGTCTGTTGGCAAGACCGAGCAGGTGACGCAGGGTGATGTTTTGAGCGTAGTTAGCAAATTTGGAGCCCGTCTTATCTCCAATCATTTTGTTGAGTAAAGCCCAGTTGTCTAGAGCCATTTTCATTTTGTCTAGCTCTTTGATGAGTTTTCCGACGGTTTTTTTATCCGTTTCATTTTTGGCGAGTTGATTCTTCCAGGAACCTAACTGCTGCAAGAGGGTATTCTTTTCGGTCGTTTGTTCAGATAAGATGGTCTCTAGTTGAACTAAAGTCATCTTCGAATCGTCTTGTTGGCTCAGTTTAGCCAGTTCTTTATCAATAGATTTCTTCTGGGTATTGAGTTCGATTTTTTGTGCATCAAAAGCAGCTTTTCGACTTTTTAACTCCGCGGCTTTAGTTTCAGGTAGGATACTATTTTGGACAAGACTGAGATCATTAAAACCCAGCTTACTCAAGGAGGGCATCAAGTCAGCACTTAACTTTTCTAACTGGTTGGACAGCTGGCTAGCATCTTGCTGAGACTTAGTTAATAAGCCTTTATTTTTTTCTAGTAGAGACGCTAGTCCACTGAATTCCCCTTGGAGCCGATTGGTCTCTCCTACTGCGTCTTTGATGGGACACAATTCGTTTCGTTCTTTGGATAGGTCGGTATAGTCTTTTCCGATTTGAATGATCTCTGCTACTTTTTTTTCTGATCGCAGCAACCACTGATACTCTTGTAAACTTGTACCGCCTTTAGCGTAATTATTGGCCTTGATATCTAAGTCCGCAATCTGCTTTTCTAGATTGGGCAAAGAATCCTCTGATACTTTGTTGGAGGTAAACCACTCCTCTACTTCCATCAATAAGGCCTGCTTTTCTTTGGCAGCGGTTTGTACATTTTTCTGTTCGGTCTCAGAAGTAGTGATGGATTTTTCTAGGGTCTGGATTTGCTTCTCATTGGCTTGTATAATCTTCTCGTACTTAGCGATCTCAACATCGTATCCTGAAGGCTTAGACGCTTCGCTGTGGGCTTCTGGATGATGGGTCGATCCACACAAGGGACAAGGCTCTCCCTCCACTAAAGTAGCGCGTGCGTCTTTCATACTGTATCGCAATTGACTCTTCTCCTTTTGCTTTCTAATAGCCGCTATGCTTTCCTTGTCAGACACGAGTGTGTTGCGCACCTGATCTAATAAGGGGCTATTTTCTTTGAGTCTTTTTTCTATTTGTAGCGCTTGGTCTTGCAAGCTTTTTACTTCTTTTTGTAGGGTTTCTTTTATACGGGTTTGGGTTTGCTTTTCCTTTAATCCCTCCAACTCCTTTTTAGTTTCATTGAGCATCTTGATCAATGAATCAGGTTTTGTATTTGGATCTAAGTCTACCTCTTTGAGGTACTGGCTTAGTTCAAGTTTTCGCGTCCCTATAATAGACTGAAATTCTGAGCTTTTGCCTTTCGCAGCGATTGCTTGAGCAGAGCTATAGGATTGACTATGAGCATCTTGTTTTACCTCAGCTGCTATTTTACTTGCTTGCGCAGCCATGCTAGTTAGGTCATTATCCATCTTGGAAACCGTTGCTTCAAAGGCTTTCATCTTGTCGATAAAATTTTCAGCAGTTACAGGAGACTTTACGAGCTCCGCCATCTGCTTAATCACCTCACTGTATTTAGCCTCATCTTTTGCTATCGATGCTTTTAGAGCATCAGTTTCAGCATGGACTTTTATTGATTTGCTTTGGGCTTCTTTATGCAAGGTGATACTTGCTACGAAAGGACTCAGCTGTTCATGGATGGCCAGGGCTTTAAGTTCGGTATCCAGTGCTTTCCCCTTCAGCTCACTTTGTTCTAATTGCGCTGTATTGGCTTTTGCTTGTGCTTGAAAATCTTGGATGAGTTCTTTCGTCTTCTTCGTATTTTGCAGTTGCGCCAATTGCTTCTCCAAGCTAGCCTGTTGTTTATCTGCTGCTTTGCTTTGGGATTCAATTTCTTTTATCTCCTCTTCGCTTAGCAATTGTATCATTTCTGACTTACCCTCAGCGGTTTCTATATCTCTTTTTAGATTGACGTATCGGTCATACACTTTTCGCCCAATAGACCGATAGATTCCCGTACCGGTGATTTTTTCTAAGAGGGTGCCTCGTTCATTTTTATCCGCTTTGAGAAACTTGGAAAACTCACCTTGGGATAGGATAATCGACTTGACGAACTGATCATAATTCAATCCTATCAATGCTTCATTGCGGCCGGGTACCTCGGACTTCTTGAGATCCATTGGTTTCCCATCTTTTTTATCGATGAGCTCCATGTGCGGAGAAACCAATTTGCCATTTCTGTTTCTTCGAATGGACCAAGTACTAATGAAGGAACCATCTGCAGTAGAATATTCGATCGAGGCAGATGCTTCATCAGCAAAACGCGTCAGGACCGTACCCGTGGCTTCCACCACAGTATCTGTAATAGCCTTGGCGATTCTTGGCACTCTGTTGTACAAGGACAAGGTAATCACGTCTAACAAGGTAGACTTACCAGAACCTGTAGGACCAATGATGGCGAAGATGCCTGAACTTTTTAAAGGGGCCGCCCCAAAGTTTACTTCATGCTCGCCCTTAAGGCTATTGATGTTTTTAAATTTTATTTTATCGATCCTCATGCGCTAGTCGTTTTGTTGTACTTCCACCAAAATTTCAGCAAACAAATCTTTTAGCTTTTGTTTCTGCTCCTCTTCCATTTGTTCTTCAGAGGATAATTTGGTTTCAAAAATATCCTCAGGTTGCATTTCTTCGATGTTGATGTTTTCCTCAAAAAAGTCCGTTACTTGTTTGGAGTTTTCTTCAAAATCGAAGGTATGTTTCAAAATGCGAAAAGCTTCTTGGTCGGCATAGTCCGTTATCAATGCTTCTACATTAGAAATGAGGCTGTGGCTAAAAGTGGGCGCCTTCACATGAAGCTCTACAAAGTCTGTCAATTCACTTTCGGAGGCATAGCTTGCCAACTGCTCCGCTACTTTATCATAGTCTCCTGAGAAACGGAGCAGTTTGCGTTG
>CAKZVJ010000306.1 GCA_937923345.1 uncultured Saprospiraceae bacterium | reverse complement strand
GCCTCTCGACTGCAGCGTTATTTGTACCAGCATGGACAATATACCGGCGGTCAGGATCACCAAGATTTCGTTCATGCCTAAGAAGCCTACCACTAACGCTAGCGCGCCAATGACCGCTAAGTACGTATTCTTGACCGCTTTCTTGCCCAACTTTAAGATGGCGGCTATGATGAAAGAAATGACAGCTGCCTTGATGCCGTTCACGATGGGAACTATCCAGGCGATCTGGCTGTACTCTTCAAAAAAGACAGCCACTAGACAGGTCAAGAGTACCGCTGGAAAAATGAAACTCATCCCCGCTATAAAAACGCCTTTCCAACCGCCATGGTGATATCCCACGTGCATGGTCATCTCGGTAGAATTGGGCCCTGGTATCAGATTGGTGATGCCCATGTAGTCTAAGAATTCTTGTTCGGTCAGCCATTTCTTACCTTGTACCAAATCCTCTTCCATCATAGCTACGTGCGCAGCTGGACCTCCAAAAGCCAAAAAGCCTAATCGAAAGAAGTAGCGAAAAAGTTCTCCTAGTTTTGATGACATAAATCTATGTTTTCTGTAGTGAGACTGCCATTACCAGTTTGGCAGCCTTGGCAAAATTAGTGCACAGTAGGTGCTAGAGTGAAAGTAAGACAATTGTTTATTTTAACTCGATATTTCTGTAGATATTTCTTGATGATAATAAGGTAATCGTATCCGCCAATAGCCCTTTGGCTCTGCCCTTTGGGGGCTTGGTTTTCAGATAGATAGTCTATCTTCGTGTAGACAATATGTCTAGCGAGATGCTGCTGATAAATGCAAGTCTGCAAACTGAAACTAATCTGCTAGTAAACAGTATCTTAGATAGTGTTTTCTAAAATGAAATCGAGCAGCTCGAATACCATCGTGAAAACACATTCCGCGCTGCTTTTTTGCGCGAGTGATAGCAGTGGTATAAGGCAGTCTATAGGGGCTATGATGTCCCGCTGGCAATGGCTGCGACGATAGGAGTAGACGGTGCTGGCGGATGACAGAATGCCCATAGAGGCTGTCGAGTAGGAACGGATAGCACGGTGTGCGGGGCTGGGAAGCAGGGCACGCGCCCAAACAAATTGACTAATAAAAATCAGAAATAAAATATGAAAAAGGTATTGTGTCTTGGTCTCGGAAAAGTGGGAACGCTGGTGGCGACTATGTTGAGTAAGCAGTTTAAAGTGACGGGTGTGGATAAGCAAAAACCGCACTATGATTATAAGCAGCCGTTCAAAGTGGTCGCTGCGGATGTGACAGACAAGAAGGTGATGGAGACGCTGATCAAGAAGCATGATGCGGTGGTGTCTGCGCTCCCCTACTTCCTCAATAAGCCGATCGCGAAGTTTGCGCACGATCTGAAGAAGCATTATTTTGATTTGACGGAGGATGTACCGACTACGGATTATATCATGAAACTGTCTAAGACGGCCAAGTCGGTCATGGCGCCGCAGTGTGGTTTGGCACCGGGCATCATCGGTATCATCGGTGCGGATTTGGCGCGTGATTTTACGGAGGTGCGATCTATAGAGATGCGGGTGGGTGCGCTACCGCTGTATCCGAATGGCGACATGGGCTATGCATTTACTTGGTCCCCCGCTGGAGTGGTCAATGAGTACATCAATGATGCGGAGGCGATCCATAATGGTAAGCGCAAAATGGTGCCTTCCTTAGAGGAGAAGGAGACGATATTTATCGATGGCAAAGCCTACGAGGCTTTTTATACTTCTGGTGGATTGGGGACTATGTGCAAGACCTATGAGAAGAAGGTCGATACGCTAAATTATAAAACGATACGGTATCCTGGTCACTGTGATCTGATGAAATTTCTGATTCACGAATTGGACATGAAAAAAGATAAGCAGCAGCTAGAGGATATCTTGAAGAATGCCAAGCCGGCAGTAGCAGAGGATGTGGTCATCGTCTACGCTGCAGTGGAGGGCAAGCAGGGAGACAAGCTGTTTAGAAATGAGTACTGCAAGTCGTTTTACAATCGCGATGTGCAGGGCCACTCTTGGCGGGCTATCTCCTGGACTACGGCGGCGAGTATCGTAGCGGTCATCGAAATGGTTGCGAAAGGCACCTTACCGAAGAGTGGATTCATCAAGCAAGAGGAGATTCCCTTTGATAAATTTTTGAAAACGAAGCACGGCTCTTTCTTTAAGTAATTCGAAAAATGTATTACATTCACAGAAACGAAAAACAATGAAAGGGCTTCTCTTTTCTCTGGTAGTTACTTTTGCCTTGATGTTCGGTTTTTACTACGCTGTATCTCAGGGGCATCTGGCTTTTCCTTTCTCCAAAGAACAGCTCATCGAGATGGGTATGCCTAAGGAGCAAGCGAAAACAGTTTTCAAAAAGAAGGAAATCAACTTTGAGGCCCTCGGTTTTTTTGATACGATTCATTACTATATTGAAGGTGGGTTTAGAGGTTTGGGCACCCTCACGGGTTTATCATATAAGCTGATCGTGGTGCTTATTTATTTATTGATCCTTCCTATGATTTGGTTAGTCAAGCTCGATAGCAAGACTGATTTTCACTGGTTCAAGATTGGCTACGTAGCTGTATTTCTGGCCATCTTTTTTATTCTGAAGCAGAGTGTAGCGGATTTTGCGGGGGCTTTGTATGATAAGTGTGAGGCTTTGCTGCACAGCCTTGCGGGCATCGGTCTTCCTTACAGCATGGTCAGCGTTTTGTTTTGTATTGTGATTCCTATCGCGATGTTTTCTGTGGTGAGTATGCTGCTCAACAAAGAAGAAAAAATATCCAATCCGTATTAATTGGCCTTCGCTTTTTTCCCCATTAATTGACTACCGATAGGAGATCTCGCCAAGCGTTTTTCTGTTTATCTTTTTGGAGGTATTGTTTATTGGATTATTTGGGTGTGCCCCAGCTTTCCTGCAAGGCCGCCCACAGGGTCGCGCTATCCGAGAGTCCGCGTTCGCTTCCGTCCTACGGACAGTCTAGTCTCGATGGCTATCGAGCCTATCCTTCTCTCCTATCCCTCACACAAAAAAGAGTGGGTAGATTTTTATTTGTTCTCATACAATCTTGTACGA
>CAKZVJ010000305.1 GCA_937923345.1 uncultured Saprospiraceae bacterium | reverse complement strand
GGCTTCTTAGAATTTTGTCTTCATGACATGGACGACGAGCGCATTCGCATCGTCACTCCCACCGATCCTAGCCAGCGAGGTTGTCAGTTGTCGATTCAGGTACTCAATGCAGACAAAACTTTGTTTGACAAGATTACGGCTGAAGGAGTGATTGCAGATTGGCGAGAACCGGATGTGATTCGCGTAGCGCCTGTACCCTTATATAATAGTTTTGCAGACGTGTATCTATTCGCCGAGACGCTCAAGGTCGCTCTTATAGATTTATAGATATGATAGGAAGTATTTTGGGCATCACCCGATGAAAAATCGGGTCGGGCCATCCAGTGGTCCGCTGACGCTTCCGTCTTGCGTTTCGTTACACTACACTCCAGACTGGGCTCCTATCGTCACCCACACTTACTACCCCTGATGCGGGTGGCTTCTACTTATTGGGTGCATGCTCTTTCAAGAAGAGGACAGCAGACTCGTATTGATTGGCTTTCTTTTTATTTTGCTTACACCATTTCAGGTAGTCTCCGTAGGCTTCAAATTGTTTAGCCGTTTCCTTTTTCTGGTTGATGAAAAATTTACTGACCTTAGATCCTTTCATCAATACCATTTTATATTTTTTGCTAAACGATTCTCTGACTACAGTTTCTCCAGGCAGCTGATCCGTCACAGAATTGACAGCGGCATGAAATTCTAACAAAAGCATTTTTTCCGCATCTTTGTGTAGAAGAATATGAAAGGTAGACTTAGACCTTAAGTTGGGACCATTTATCAGGACTAAAGAATCTAGAAAAACAAGGTCTTTAATTCCCGTAGCTGCTACATCATGAATTACGGCTCTAGGCACTTCTCTGACATTAACATCGATGTATTCAGTCTCATTTTTCTTCGCTTCTAGAAAGTTTGATTCCCCGTTATAATTGACTAATACATTATCATAGTTTAGACCTTTTATATCATAGAGGGTGGCCACCGTCCAATCATCGAACATCATACTGGAGCCCTTTATGTCCTTGTATCGTTCCTTATCAATTGGTTTCAGATTTTTGAATATAACATCAAGCTGGGCTGACACAAAGAATGCTGGAAAAAGAAGCAAAAATGCGAATAATAGTCTCATTGTTTAGGTTGTTTATTACTAGAAAATATAGCTTTTTATAAAATTACAATAAATTACACGTCTAAAACAAGGCAGTTCAAAGGCTTAAATTAACTTTAACAAAAGTTGTCATTCATTGGCAAACAATTGAACACAATATGAGAAAGCTTAATGTCTAAGAATGCCGTCTAATTTGGTATCTTTACAGACCATCGCATTAACGCTTAATCAATGCATAAGACAAATATATGGAAGAGAAAATATTGATTATAGGAGCTGGTTTATGTGGCTCCCTCTTAGCTATTCGAATGGCTCAAAAAGGATATAAGGTAGAGATGCGAGAATCCCGTTGGGATTTGCGAGATCAAGCCTTAGAAGGAGGACGTTCTATCAATTTAGCGCTGTCAGATAGAGGTCTAATGGCTTTGGCTAGTGTGGGTATTGGTGATGCTATCAAGAAGGAATGTATACCGATGGTCGGGAGGATGATTCATAGTGTGCAGGGTGATTTGAGATTCAGCAAATACAGTGGACGCGAGGGGGAACAAATCAACTCCATATCCAGGACAGGCCTCAACGTAGCGCTACTAGAAAAAGCAGATAGCTATGACAACCTGACTATCATTTTCGATTCCAAATGCACCCATGTAGATTTGGAAGCGGGTCAGGCAAAATTCAAAAACAAAGATGGCGCTGAAGAAACTGTATCTGCTGACATCATATTAGGGACAGATGGAGCGGGGTCCATAGTGAGGCGAAGCATGATGGCTAAGACTACTTCCCTACTCTTTAACTATAGCCAAGAGTTTTTACGATCTGGATACAAAGAACTGCACATTCCTCCGACGGCGAAAGGTAGTTGGCGTATCGAAAAGAATGCCTTACACATTTGGCCTAGAGGTAAGTTTATGATGATTGCTTTGCCGAATTTGGATGGTAGCTTCACCGTGACTATGTTTCACCCATATGAAGGGGATGCAGGATTCAACACTTTAAATACTCCTGAAAAGGTGCGTTCATTTTTTGAACAGTATTATCCTGATAGTATGGAACATATGCCTGATTTAGTTGAGGATTACTTTGATAATCCTGTTGGTGTGCTAGGTACGAATAAGTGTTACCCCTGGCAAAGCTATGGCAAGGTGTGTATCATGGGTGATGCGGCGCATGCTATTGTACCATTCTATGGGCAAGGGATGAATGCCTCCTTTGAAGATGTAAGAATATTTGATGAGATTCATACTCAACACCAAGGAGATTGGGAGAAAGTATTCACTGCCTTTCAAGATTCAAGGGTGGTTAATACCAACGCCATCGCCGATTTAGCAATTGATAATTTTTATGAAATGCAAGACAAGGTGGATGATATACCTTTTATCAAAAAGCGCACCTTAGAGATGCAGTTAGAGCAGAATTATAAGGACTATTATTCTAAGTACTCGCTCGTTACTTTTCAGCCTAATTTACCTTATCAAGACGCAATGCTACGAGGTAGAGCACAAGACAAAATGCTCTTAGACTTAGTGACAGAAAATGATCCTAATGATTTAGTTTTAGAAGAGGTATATCATAAACTCAAGTCAATTTCAGTAGAATGATTATTCAAGCCCAGATAAGTGGTCAGCAATATCAAGCTGATCTTGCCAAGCCTATAGATATTTCTATTCCCGTTGGAGATGTGAAATGTTTTTATGCCCCTGATGTCCTGATGCAGCCCTTTGAAAGCGGAGACTTTGTGGGTGCAGTGCGTGAAGGTGCCCCTGTTAATTTTTTTAATGTACAGTTTAATCCACATGGAAATGGGACGCACACGGAATGCTTAGGACATATCACAACAGCACAAGAGTCTGTCAATGACACTTTGAAAACGTTTCATTTTCCCTGCTTTTTGGTGACGGTCTCTAT
>CAKZVJ010000304.1 GCA_937923345.1 uncultured Saprospiraceae bacterium | reverse complement strand
ACTTTAATTTTTCAAGAATCTAACAGAAAAAGCATCACACCATTTTATGGAGTGATGCTTTTTTTATTGGTGCTTCATAGGGATGTTCAGAAGTAAGAGAGGAACCCCGGCAGAGCTTGCCCCGATTTTTTTCGGGGGGTGACCATATTAAAGCCCAGGGTGGCAACCCTGGGTAATTAGCGAGGCAAGAACCAATTTGGCGTGATTTTCTTTTAAAAATCATGACAAATTGAGTCTGTGAATCACCCATTTTTTAAAGCAATAATATTAAAAATGGTGTTATAAATTAGAGACCTTATGATGTAGAATGTTTTGTCTCAACGAAATATGATATTTCTGAACATCTCTTTTTAATCTTTTATCTCTTTTCCAATACATAGCTCACTTCCACGTCAATCACACGGGTAACAGTTCCCTCAAACAGAGTTCTGGTATATGCGTAGTCAAACGCCAATTCAGTATCGTTTATACTTCTGATACGAGCAGTCTGGGGTAAGGTTTCAGCTACATTTTGAATTTGCAAATCATTGTTACTATCCAACTCCCAAGAGCCTCCACCTTCAAAGTCATTGAATCTTGACTCAATCACGATAGGATCTGGTAGTTGAGACTCTATCGTTAGTATTTGTAGATAGTCCCCATTCGTGGTGAAGGTATTACCATCATTAAACACAATGCGCATATCGATGTCAGTCCCCGTAAATGAACCCACAGAGGTATCCGATTGACCTCCATTTGTATTTACCATGGTGGATGAATAGCTGGTGCTTTCTACCGAAACTACGTCCCATTCTCCAAAAAGTTGTGTTTCTCTATTCTCGTTGTCAAAAAGTTCGTCATTATCGCAACTAAAAGCAAAAACCAAAAAACTTAAACATAAAAATTGACCTAATCTTCTCATTGTGTATCTTTTATAATTTAAGTTTCAAAGTTCAGACCAATTTGCATTTCCATTTCAATATCGTAGCTTTATGACTGCATATGAACCTTACTGATAATCTATATAACAGGATATACACATTTATTTTTGTCCTATTAGGGCTTGTAACTTTACTGAATTGCGAATCCCCTAGTCCTACTGAGAAGAACTATATACATGTTGCTCATACCCGCATATTTGATACGGTACGTCAAGTGATAGATCCTAGAATGGAAGCAATCAATTATGGTCGTTTTGATAAGGTACTACTAGGCGGAGATTTGTGCGAAGAGACTTCCAAGCGTTACGATATCCTAGAGTATTTAGATGGTATCTTTGACTTAAAGAAGGAGTCAACACTTTGGGCCTTAGGGAATCACGATAATGCGAACTTAGACTATGTGGCCAAAGCTACTGGACGTCCCCACTTTTACACTTCCCACCAAGACGGTATCACCTTTATTGTATTGTATACTCAAGAAAAAGAAGATTGGATATGTACCATCACAGGGGAACAACTAAAGTTGATTCAAAATGTGACGGACACCATACAAGAGAGTTCTCACTTGATAGTGATGACACATAAGTTAATTTGGATAAAAGATCATCCAGAAATGAAAGAACACCAAGGCATCAAGTATTACGATTGGTCTTGCAATTACGCCATCACCCAAAATGGTTGGCACACCGACATAGCACCCTTATTGCAAAAGGTTGAAAAAAGGGGAGTAGAAGTCATCGCCTTAGCAGGAGACATTGGTAACAATGTGTCTCAATTTGAAGTGCATTCCTCTGATGGGATAGACTATCTAGCCTCAGGTACAAACCCTGAAAAAGAAGGCATCAAGTTCTTGCACTTCGTACATGATTTGAAAACTCGTGACCTGACTTGGAAATTCATAGATGTGGATTCTTTCTTGCTGAAAGACCAATCTTTAGACTAAGCTTTGTACGATCCCATTGTTCGCGACTCTGTCCAATAGTATGCAAATTTATTAAGCCAATTTTGCGTTCTACTGAAGCATAATAAAGTGTAATTAGTGGATTATCCTTACATTTACGCTTTATTTTAAAATACAGCCTGTAAATGGCTGAAATTGAGTGAATTCAAACATTGTAATGGCTAAAAATAACGATTATCATCCGGAACCCTATTGGTCTGAAGTAGCTAAGCGCATCGACGAAAGACAAGATAGGAATGTCATTGCTGGCGATGATGAACCGTATTACCATTACAAAAGAAAGAGAACCCTTGAAATGCTTTCCTCTGTTGATTTTTCTGGAAAGGATGTCATGGAATTAGGCCCTGGCCCAGGAGGTAATCTCAAAGAACTCACCAAGACCAATGCAAAAAGCTTGACTGGAGTGGATATCTCCGATGACATGATTGCCTTAGCTACAAAGAACCTTCAGGGAACTGGAGTTAATCTTGTAAAGACCGATGGTAAAACCATTCCATTCGATGACAATCATTTTGATGTAGCCATTACCGTTACGGTATTGCAGCACAACACCGATGAGAACATGCTTTTTAATGTCATCAAAGAAGTCTGTAGAGTCACTTCAGAAAAGGTAGTTATTTTCGAGCGCATCGATGACCCCATCGCTGGAGACGAACTCTGTCTCGGTAGACCAGTTAGTTACTATGAGGACATCTTCAAGAAAGAAGGTTTCACTTTACAAAAAACAGAGTTCATAAATATCCACACTTCATGGATGTTGAGCGGAGCCATTCGCCGAGGCTTGAATCCAAAAGAAAGACAAGAAGGAGAGCCATTGAATGCTTTATCTCTAGGTCTGCAAAAAACCTTACTCCCCATCACCAAAATCCTAGACAAAGTAATCACCTCCAATAGAGACCTAGCCAAACTAGAATTCGTAAGAAACGCTTGAAAAGGTATTAGGTGTTAATTGAAGCTGTTAGGTCTTAGTTATTAGGCATTAGCTTAGATTCTTCTAAGGAGTTTGTTTAATCTCTTTTTATGGTTCTTTTTTAAATTAGTATTTGCTCATTCCCAGCAATGCATTTATAATTCATCATTAGAGAAAGTGCTCATCCTTCAAAGCGTTTATAATTCACCATTTATAATTTATAATTCTTTAAAGCGTTCATAATTCATAATTCATAATTCACCATTCACCATTCTTCAAGGCGTTTATAATTTATAATTCACAATTTATAATTCTTTAAAGCGTTTATAATTCACAATTTATAATTAACTCACACGTTAAACCTAAAGTGCATCACATCACCATCTCCTACAACATATTCCTTACCCTCAACACCCATCTTACCAGCATCTTTTACCGCTGATTCCGAGCCAAACTCAATGTAGTCGTTGTACTTGATGACTTCCGCCCGTATAAAACCTTTTTCAAAATCTGTGTGGATGACACCAGCCGCTTGTGGAGCCTTCCAGCCTTCTTGTATCGTCCATGCACGCACTTCTTTCTCACCCGCAGTGAAGTAAGTGATAAGATTTAGCAACTTATAGGTAGCTGTGATCAGCTTATTTACACCAGGTTCCTTGAGACCCATTTCAGCCAAAAATTCTAAGCGCTCTTCGATACTATCAAGCTCGATAATATCCGCTTCTATGCCTGCGGTAATATAGATGACCTGCGCTTTTTCCTCCTTTACAAGCTCCTCAAACTTCTTAGTATGCTCGTTACCGTCGATCACCGAAGCCTCATCTACATTGCAAACATACAATATAGGCTTGGCAGTGAGGAGGTACATATCACTAAGGATTTCTTGCCCTTCTTTATCCAAATCTAAAACTCTAGCAGGCTTGCCATCGTCCATGGTTTCCTTGATGCTAGTAAGTATCTCAAGTCTCTTGACCTCTACTTTGTCACCACCTTTAGCGGCCTTCTTGAATTTCTCTAGGCGCTTCTCAACGGTCTCCAAATCCTTCAATAATAATTCCGTATCGATGATCTCCTTATCCCGCACTGGATCCACACTATTTTCGACATGAATCACATTGTCATTGTCAAAACAACGCACCACGTGAATGACAGCATCTACCTCGCGTATATTAGCCAAAAACTGATTCCCCAATCCTTCTCCCTGGCTAGCTCCTTTGATGAGACCAGCAATATCAACGATTTCGATAGTCGTCGGGAGGATCTTTTGTGGATTCACCAAGTCAGATAGTTTCTCCAATCTTTCATCTGGTACCGTTATCATCCCTACATTCGGATCCTTGGTAGCAAATGGATAGTTCGCTGCCAATGCCTTCGCATTCGTAAGGGCATTGAAGAGAGTAGATTTTCCTACATTGGGTAATCCGACGATTCCTGCTTTAAGAGACATCTTTTAGGTATATTAAGCGTTGTTTAAATAATAATTATTTGCTGTCCTCAAACAGCGACGCAAATATAAGCTTTATCTCTCTTTCATTATGAATTATCTTGCTCATCTATTCTTATCCTGCGAAAAAGAAGAACACATCGTGGGCAACTTCATAGCCGATAGCATTAGACATCATGAATTGCAAAATTTTGATCCAGCCATTCGCCAAGGCATTACCCTGCACAAGTATATTGACACCTTCACAGATACCCATCCTGTAGTCAGGCGCAGCACCAAGAGATTACACGAAAAGCATGGCAAGTATAGCCCCATCATCGTAGATATTTGGTACGATCACTTATTGACTCGACATTGGGATAAGTATACCACCGAAAGCCTCCGAGATTTTGCAGATCGGATGTATGCACTACTGCAAAAAAATATTGCGATGATGCCAAGAAAGATGCAGAAAAATTTACCCCTCATGATGGAGGAAGACTGGCTGATGCGCTATCACACAGTGGACGGGATGCGAAAAACGTTTAGTAGATTCAAGCACAGACTTTCCAGACCAGAATTATTAGCAGGAGTCATCGAAAACTTAGTAGCATTAGACACAGAACTAGATAAGGACTTCTCTGATTTCTTTCCAGAGCTCAACGCTCACATCCATAAAAACCATAAGCACTAGGTGCATTTAGTTTTACCCTTCAAAGTGGAAACTTAAGGTAAAGGTTCTAGAAAGAACTCTTTCCAGTACACTAGACTCTAATAGGAGAGGATCAAAAATCAAACTATTTCCGAGCCCTTGAGATATCTTTATCTCAGGAGAAAAGATAAAGTATGGGAAAAATATCTGCATCCCTACACCCACTTCACCACTAAAATCAGAAGTAGCTATTTTGACCAATTCATTGGCCTGCCGAGTTCGGTTTTCATTGGCTACATCAAAATCAAATTTGACCCCAGCCACCACAAACAGACGCACATCATTGAAGGGCGCAGACTTGTATCGCACATGAAATGGAAGTTGTACCAGGACCTGTTCCAGCGTTCTCGTTCGCTGCAAAGAGCGAGACTCTGTAGGGGTATATTGGATTACTTTTTCGGCAAAGGAAAGGGTAGGCAAAAATCTAAAATCAAAGTAGTCCCCAATCTTTAGGTTACTTACTATTCCTAGATTGAATCCTGGACCACGCACATCTTCAATAATTCTTATACTATCATTGCGAATGAACTCATCGGATCTGAATACTCTGAAAGTACTATTGTTGAACCCCAAGGTGATGCCAAAATAATAGGGCTTTTGCTCAAAAGATAGAAAGTTATAATTACCCTTTGCCTTTTGTGCTTCCATCTGCAAAAACGAGCAGATAAAGAGAAAGAATAGAACTACTTTCTTGAATGGTATATTGAACAAATTCCAACTGTCAGTGCAGTGCATGTAGATTTTTTATATCCTAAGGTATCAAGAATCTTTACAAAATCTTCTCCATCTGGGAAGGCTTGAACCGATTCGTACAAGTATTGATACGCTTTAGGGTCTTTAGATGTTAACTTACCGATTCGCGGCAAGATATTTTTAAAATAAAAATTGAATCCTTGCTTGAAAGGAAACATAGTCGGTCTGGAAAATTCTAAAACCACCAATTGACCCGCTGGCTTCAATACTCTATGCATTTCTTCCAGACCCTTTTGGAGGTTGTCGTAATTTCTTACCCCAAATGCAACGGTTATCGCGTCAAAGGTATTGTCATCAAATGGCAAATTTTCAGATTCTCCCTGTTGAAGACTAATTATGTCTCCCAATCCCGCCTTATCAATCTTTTTTTGACCTACTTCTAGCATCTTAGCAGATATGTCAAGACCTACTATACTAGGAGTATTCAATTTTTTTGCCATTTCCAAGGCTACATCACATGTACCCGTCGCTACATCCAATATTTTGGGAGATTCTAGGTCTTTCAAGAGGTTGATAGCCTGTGTTCTCCATCGTTTATCTATGCCGAGTGATAGCACTCTATTGAGTAGATCATAGTAGGGCGCTATGTTGTCAAACATATTCTCTACTTGTTCTCTCTTGGTATCTATATCGTTATATGGAGTAACTTTTTGGTCTGCCAATGGTGACGTATTTTGCGACAAAAGTACTGAACTTCTGCGATTAAAAATATTAATATCACGCTTAAAACAGTATGGGCTGCTAAATGTTTAGGAGCTCTGTCTACCAGATCTTGGGAAATATAGCCCCCGTTTTAGAGGCATAATGGTGGTAGGAATCCGTATGCTTCTGGTTGCGCTCTGCATAGGGCACACCAGAAAATTTGTATAGAGCGAAGATCAGTACCGCAGGACCCAATAAGGTGAGATAGAACATAGGATTAGGCAAGGCCAGTATGGCAATCCCTATCCAAAAGAGGATTTCTCCAAGATAATTGGGGTGCCTCGAAATACTGAATAGACCAGTCATCAAATATTTCCCCTTATTTTCTTTTTTATTCTTAAAGGCCTGCAGTTGGATATCTGAAGCCAGCTCTAGTGTGAAGCCCAATAACGCTATCATGCCACCCACCCACAATGTATAGGGATGGCCAGAAGAGAGCCCAGCAGCTGTGATGATAGGCATCGATATCAGATACATAAAAGCACCTTGCAGCATGAACACCTTGAAGAAAGCGTGGATGCGATGGTGCTTACCCCATTCTATTTGCAGTTCTCGGTATCGAGCGTCAGGCCCTTTCTTGATATTACGAAATAATAAATAGGATGATAATCTCACCGTCCATAATGTCACAAATATTTTTATGACATCCAGGTTCGTACTCACACCAAAATCAAGCAGAAAGAAAGCCAAGAGACCGAAACCTACTGGCCAGAACACATCGATTACGCTATAATCATTTTTTACCAGGCTTATGATATATACTATCGTCATCATCGACAATATTATGACCACCGCCAAAATATATGGATTCTCCATCATGTAGATTAAATACCAAAATGCATGCAAATGTTTTGTAATACCGAACGATACTAGACGTCACATATACATCAAAAAGCTGAGTTGGTAGGGCAAGCTTGGCCGAGTATTTGAACAATACTTAGCAACACGTTCAATTCTAGATTAAATTTCTATGCCTGTAAAACTTAGACTTTTTCTCATACTTTTCTCATAGATTTGGAGTGTTAGAGACCTTTGACGCTTGTCGAGGGTCTTTTTTTTTGCCCTTAGCCTTTTTTGTATGCTTATTGGACACTCAGTCGCATACGCCCTACAGGCTTACCATCCGCATCCATCAGTCTGAACACATAGAGTCCACGCACTACATCCCTCACAGATACTTGTAGTGTACCCTGTCCATCCCAGTTTTTACTTTGGACTAGCTTACCATCCAAGGTCAAGATATCCACACTAGCAATTTCACTGGAGCGTGTTTCCGATGTCCGGACGTTGATGAATTTATCCGCGGGATTAGGCCAAGCGGTGAATGCCACCTCATTTGCCTGTTCAGTAGTCGATACATTGATCCCCATTTCCATAAGCACCTCATTAAATTGATTTTCTTGCGATACCAGGGATATGGTGCGTACCTCATCCACATAGCCATCTTTCTCATATCTCACGGTTATTTGTCCCTCTTCAGGATAGCCTCCTTGGTAGGTACCAAATGCATTAGTGATTAGCGTATCTGACATTTCTAGTATCGTCACAGTGACAGCATCTAGTTCCTCCAGCGTAGCCTCATCTCGCACGAAACCATTGAATCGACTCGCATACACTTCATTGATTTCCCAGACCATTAGTCCGAGATCTCTATCTCCACCGATCACTTTACCACTTGGGATGAAGGGACAGGCAGACCAAAGACCACCAGATTCAGGATTCTCTTCCGTGACCGTATCATAATATCCAACCTCCACAGGATGTGTCGGGTCTAGCACATCGTAGATTCGCAGTCCCTCCCGATTATGCGCCAAATAAGCAAAGTCACCACGCACATAAGGGTTATGTACAAAGGTCTCGGGATTAGCCGTAAAGGTACTCACCTCAAATACGTTGTCAAGATCTCTGATATCGAATACCCGCCCATCAAAACCATTGCGTTCATCCGCAACCAGCAGATAGTTGTTGTCCATCGTCGTCCAGCCACTGTGGGTAGCCGCCCCTGGATCATCGATTGTGGCCAAGACCAGAGGATTTGTCCTATCCGAAATATCTATAACCTCTATGATCGCTGCACTAAACTGAAATGTATACATGCGGTCGCCTCGTACGTGTATGTCATGAATGTACGCAGGTGGATCGTGTCGACCGATTTCTATAGGATTACTCGGGTCAGACACATCTAGGATATGCACACCACCCGTAGAGTCCGTGCCCGCCACATATATGTAAGGCTCGTCCGGATTAAAAATATCCTTTTGCAAAATATGGCCCCTGGTAAACGTGCTATCAAAAGTAGTCTCCAAAAACATCGTATCGGGCAGCTGACTCAGATTGAGCACCTGTAGACCTTGATTGGCACCATTGCCCTCCGTCGTCACATACGCATGATCCTTGATGACCGTGATCTCTCTCCAGCGCGAAGTAGGCCCCATTACAAAACCAAGCTCCTGATTATTTCCCTCCTCTAGAGGATACACCGCCACACCTGAATTAGACCCCACCAGCCCATATTCTTCCCCTTGATCGTTGGTGTATATCCATGAACCACTATACGCATTACTACCTCTGTCAAACTGTTTTAGGAGTTCCACATTTTGACTCACTTGAGCAGGCAGCACATAAGCTAGACAGGTAAAAATAAAAAGGAATTGCAGCGTCTTCATAAGATGTCATTTTGTATTACATAGTTACAAAAAATTATCCACCTAAGTTTGCTATCCACTTGACAAATAATGATTAGGATACTTTGGGCGATACCCTCCGGGCCCGGGCTCCTCCAGGCTCCGTGTTCACTTCGGCCCCGATTGAAAAAA
>CAKZVJ010000303.1 GCA_937923345.1 uncultured Saprospiraceae bacterium | reverse complement strand
GATATGTATCAACATCTCTAATTAGAATTGGAGATTATTTACCTTTTGGCTACTGACGGGATGTTCAGAAGTAAGAGAAGAACCCCGGAGAGCTTGCCCCGATTTTTTTTCGGGGGGTGTCCATATTAAAGCCCAGGGTGGAAACCCTGGGTTATTAGCGAGGCAATAACCAATTTGGCGTGATTTTCTTTTAAAAATCATGACAAATTGAGTTTGAGAATCACCCCGTTTTTAGAGCAATAGTATTAAAAATGGTGTGATCATTTAGAGATCTTAAAATGTAGAATGTTTTATCTCAACGAAATATGATATTTCTGAATATCCCTAAATTAAAGATGCCAACAGATATGGTCGCACGCTTATCATCTTCGAAACGATAATGTGCTAAGCTGATTTCTGATTTCGTTCGCATTATTGTAAATTTTGAACGAGAAATTATCGGCCCATCCATCCGCCGTCTACGGTCATGATACTTCCGTGCATGTAGTTAGATGCTGGAGCACAAAGAAACACGATAGGGCCTGCAAAATCAGTCGCTTGCCCCCATCTACCTGCGGGTATTCTCGATAGGATAGAAGCTGATCGCTCAGGATTGTCTCGCAAATTTTTGGTATTGTCAGTAACGATATACCCAGGAGCAATAGCGTTAACATTCACTCCTTTTGATGCCCACTCATTTGCAAAGGCCATGGTCATTTGTCCAATAGCCCCTTTGCTGGCAGCATAGCCAGGTACAGTGATACCTCCTTGGTAGGTGAGAAGGGAGGCGGTAAATACAATCTTACCACTTTCTCGTGCTACCATTTCTTTTCCAATCTCTCGAGTCAAAATGAACTGAGCAGTTTGATTTACTTCTATCACATGATCCCAAATATCATCTCCATGCTCAACCGCGGGTGCTCTTTTTATAGTTCCTGCATTATTGACCAATATGTCGATTTTTCTAAAGTCTGTTTTGACTTGACGTATAAAAGAATAAAGTGCATCCCTATTACTAAAGTCGCAAGCGTAAGAAGTAAAATTGCGTCCCAATGCAGTAATCTCTTTTTCCACCTCGCTTCCTGATTTTTCTAGGGTGGCACTTACTCCTATGATGTCTGCCCCAGCATCTGCTAGTGCGATGGCCATTGCTTTGCCTATTCCTCTTTTGCATCCAGTAACCAATGCTGTTTTTCCATCTAATCGAAATGAGTTTAAGGTATTCATGCGTATTAAAGTGTTTTTGAATGAGCTCTCAAGTTAATATATTTATTTGGTACAGTATTTTAAAATAGTTGAATTTTGATTTACTAGACAGCTGACCTATATTAGATAAGATGATTAAGTCATTAAATTCAGCTGCCAAGAAATACCATACTTATCTTGACACCAACCAAATTTTTTACCAAAACCATAATTCTCCTTTTCATAGTTGTCTAAGGGAATCATGACCATCCCTCCGTCAGTGGATAAGGCTTGAAACAAAGCATCTATCTCATCCTCCGTGGTACAGTCCACCCAGATAGAAACTCCAGGTGTAAAGGACCATGCGTGATTATAGTTGCTTTCTGAAACTTTATAAGGGACACTGTTCAAAGTGAAAGTGCCATATTTGATCAGCTCTGGTGTTCCTCCTGGCTCTCCCTTTGAGTAATTAATTATGCTTGTTATTTCTGAATTGGGAAATAAAGCAGTATAAAAAAGCATTGCTTCATGTGCTTTGCCGCACTGTTCGCCCACAAATGTCAAAAAGGTAGTGGTTTGCATGTTGTTGAATTTATCCATTAAAAAGAAAATTCAATATAGCGAACACATATTTAGAATCTAAATTTCAGGGTGAAATGTGATTGTTTTGTTTGTGGAGAATAGGCTAAATTATAATAGTTTTTTGATCAATTTTCTGTGAGGATACAACTAAAGATAAAGCCCGTATTTGCAATGAAGTATTACACCTTAAAATAAAACACAGAACTGATTTTTCTTTCGTCTTTCAAAATGGCCCTAATGTTTTTATGAACTATGCTTTTACTCTGACCACTAGTGAGGATGGTGTTGATATGCATCGCAAAATAGTGGTTTTTAATTCCAAGTGACCTGAGCTCCTTTTTCTTTTTTCTTGAATTAATTCTTCCCAATTCTCGGAGATATGTGGTACGTAACTTATAATTACCAATAACTAGTTCTTGGATTTTATGTTTATTGAGCTCTCTTGATGATTTAGTTTTCATCAATTGCATTAATAGCTCTTCTTGGTTAAGCTTTTTTTCTTTTAATTTTTCATCGATGGGTAGATTTAAGACGATACCAAAATTTCTAATTTTAATATCTGCTTCATTCATTAAATTGTTCGAAACATTTCTACCTAGTTGGACAGAAGGATTAATAAAAAAACCATCATAGATGATCTTTCCTTTGTAAGGTAGTAGAACTGTTTCTACATATATAGGTAGTTCTTTTTTGCTCCAAAATGATTCAAAGGAGTCTCTTAATGCCAAGACCCCAAAAACGTATTCCTTATCCATAAACAAAGCGTGCTCTCTAGCATATTTGGTGATAACATATTTACCTTGACGAAATTCTTTAAACCCGTTAACGATATCAATGTCTTCATTGGAAAGCACTTTGGAATGGTCTCTAATGTACTCATCTATTAAGTGCAAATTATCATAAATGGCTCTTTTAGCAGGAATTTTCTCTAAAGCTGGAAAATTTAAGAAGTCAATATAGCTTACATTTTCTTGTATGCAGTTGACTTTGGATCCAACATAATACATTAACTTTTGGTGATTGTCCAAGTATGTGTAGTAATCTGCTTGTTTTAAAATCATGTGACATGAAATTTTCAATCTTCAATGTTGTCTCCATTCAGGAGATATATACCTGCTTAATCATCTCAATATAATTCAATGAAATTCAGTAAGCTTTCACAAAAATATAAATTTCGCGACAAGGATAGAAAGGAGACGACTGTAAGGAGTAGACTGAGCTGCTTTTTCAGCAGCGAAGGCCGTAGCGAACGCGGAGTCCTGTATAGCCTGGCCTGAGCTTTTTCGGCGAAGGGTCGCCCAGAAATAATTATAAATTATCAATGTGCAATTATCAATGCTGCGCTCACTTATTCAATGCACAATTTTCAATGTACAATTATCAATGCCGCTTTCACTTATTCAAAAGTCAAAAGCACTTCAAGTAGTACGTCACTATTTATAAGGCGATTTACTCTTCATTGATCATTGATCATTGATTACTTTTTCAGATCGGGCATGGCGCATACCTCATCCCCTTTCTTGCCACATACAGTACAGTCTCCAAATTTGTTTTTGATCATGGGGTTATTGGTCGCGCAGGTGCCGCGGAACTCTTCACCCTTGACAATACCACGGATATTAATCAGTGCGAAAGATAGGACAAAGAAGCCCATGATAATGGCAAAAACATATAGAAAGGTCATAATTAATTGCTTTAACTATTTAACGCAAAAGTAGATAAATCAGTTTACTTTTGTGTCTCAATATGTAAAAGGATGAATGACAAAGATACGAAATTGAAAGCATTTGGGCGACTTCTTGACATCATGGATGAGCTTCGGGAAAAGTGCCCATGGGATCGAGAACAAACTTTTGAGTCTCTGCGCAATTTGACCATCGAGGAGACCTATGAATTGACAGATGCTATTCTGGATAAGGATTATGAGGAAATGAAAGGAGAAATAGGAGACATTATGTTGCATTTGGTATTTTATGCCAAGATTGCACAAGAGAAAGGCTTATTTGATATAGCGGATAGTATCACGTTTTGTTGTGAGAAATTGATCCGTCGTCACCCACATATATATGGAGATGTAGATGTAGCAGATTCGGAAGAAGTAAAAAAGAATTGGGAGCAGCTCAAAAAGAAAGAAGGGAAGAAATCGGTGCTGTCTGGTGTGCCAAAGTCCCTGCCTGCCCTCGTCAAGGCATATCGTATGCAAGATAAAACAGCTCAGGTTGGTTTTGAATGGGAGAATATAGACCAAGTTTGGGAAAAAGTACAAGAGGAAGTAGGAGAGTTACATGAGACGATTAGGGACGCAGAATCTCAGGCCCGCAAAGAAGAAGAGTTTGGAGATGTGTTGTTTTCATTGGTTAACTACGCCCGCTTTGCTGGAATAGACCCTGAAACAGCCTTGGCTAAAACGAATATGAAGTTCAAATCCAGGTTTGAATACATCGAAGAAAACGCTCAAAAACCCTTAGAATCCATGACTTTGGTGGAAATGGACGCTTTATGGGATGAGGCAAAAGGCAAATAGACTCCTTTATAAAGCACAGTATATATATAAGCTGAAACAAATAATTGAGAATTCGAGAAAATAGACGTACATTTGCGCCGCGCTGTAACTGATCTCAGTGATTACTAACGGTAAAACTTAAAAAAAATGGCTGAATACCTATCAAAAGAAAAAAGAGAAGAGATTTTTAAAGAGTATGGAGGAAGTGAAAAAAATACAGGTTCTATAGAAGGACAAATCGCTGTATTGACCTTCAGAATCACCGCTCTATCTGACCATCTTCGTCAAAACAAAAAAGACTATTCTTGTAAAAGAGCATTACTTACTATGGTAGGTAAGCGTAAAAGATTATTGCAATATCTAGCGAAAAAGGATATTACACTTTACAGAGGTCTGATTGAGAAGTTGGGACTAAGAAAGTAAAAGAGGTACATTTTTTACCTTTAGAATGTAAACATATCACTCGCTTTTCGTTTACATTCTATGAGTCCATTCTGGAAACTAATGGTTTCCAAAAAATGGATTATTTTGGATGAGATTTTTGCTTTTTGAAATTCAGTGATGGTTGTTCATCAGTGGATTGAAAAAAGGGAAAATATCGCCAAAAGAGACATTTTGAGGTTCCTTGAGCTTCCAGAATTGATTCATTATTCAATGTTTAATAGCACCCCCCTTTGGTAGGCTCAAAACAATGTTTTGGACATTAAAGTGGTGTGCTATTGCTATATTTGAGACAAAATTCCTTAGAGTAGAAAAGTCTATTCAGAAAGGTGCGAACTATATTAATAATCAAAATTTAAATTGAAAACCTTATGGGTCAGAAGATTCCAACTACTACCTCTTTTAATCTACCTGATGGAAGAGAGATTACTATCGAAACAGGTAAGTTAGCTGAACAAGCACACGGGTCAGTAGTAATAAGAATGGGTGACACCATGGTATTTGCTTCAGTAGTGAGTGCCTACGAAGCTAAACCCGGACAATCCTTTTTTCCACTATCTGTGGACTACCAAGAAAAATTTGCGGCAGCTGGTAAGATACCAGGTAACTTTTTTAGAAGAGAAGCCCGCCTTAACGAACACGAAATATTGACATCTAGATTGGTGGACAGAGCTTTGAGACCTCTATTTCCTGATGGATATATGAATGAAACACAAGTAATCATCAATCTTATCTCTGCGGAGGCGGATGTGATGCCTGATGCATTAGCAGCCTTAGCGGCTTCAGCAGCCTTGTCTGTTTCTAATATCCCGTTTGCGGGACCTATCTCTGAAGTACGTATAGCTAAGATTGGCGGGGAACTAAAGATTAACCCTGGCCGTACAGAATTAGCTGATGCGAGCTTGGACATCATCCTTGCAGCTACGCTTGACAACGTGATGATGGTAGAAGGAGAAATGAATGAAGTTTCTGAAGCAGACTTGATCGAAGCGATTAAGTATGGTCATGAAGCGATCAAAGTGCAGTGTCAAGCACAGTTAGACTTGGCGCAAAAAGTAGGTGAAAAAGCTACCGTAAAAAGAGAAGTAGTACCTGCTGAGGAAAATGAAGAAGCAAAAGCGTGGGTGAAGGATTTTGCACACGATAAAATATATGAAGTCTGTAAAGGAGCTCATAACAAAGGAGATCGTAAAGCGGGATTCACTGCTATCAAAGACGAGATGAAAGAAAAGCTTAAAGAAGAATTAAGCGAGGAAGATTTAGAAGAAAACATCCACTTTTACAAAAATTACTTTAATAAGCTACAGAAGGAAGTTATCCGAGAGATGGTAATGGGCGAAAACATCCGTTTGGATGGTAGAAAACTGGATGAAGTAAGAGATATATGGACGGAGGTATCTTACCTGCCATCTGCACACGGCTCTGCTATTTTCACAAGAGGGGAGACACAAGCCTTGACCTCTATGACCCTTGGCACAAAGACGGATCAAATGTTGGTAGATACAGCCTTAGATAACCACTACGAGCCATTCATACTACACTACAATTTCCCAGCATTATCAGTAGGTGAGGTGAAGATGATGAGAGGTCCAGGTAGAAGAGAGGTTGGACACGCCAATTTGGCGGGTCGTTCGATCAAGAAAGTGATGCCGGACGATTATCCATATACAGTGAGATTGGTTTCTGATATTATGGAATCAAACGGTTCTTCTTCAATGGCGACTGTTTGTGCTGGTTCACTAGCCCTAATGGATGCAGGTGTCCCTGTTAAAGGCGGCGTATCGGGTATCGCGATGGGTATGGTATCTGATGGAACTAGAAATGCGATTTTATCTGATATCCTTGGAGATGAGGATGCAGTAGGAGATATGGATTTCAAAGTGACAGGTACTAAAAACGGTATCGTGGCTTGCCAGATGGATATCAAGGTAGATGGTTTACCATATGAAATTCTTCAAAAAGCATTAGACCAAGCTAGGGTAGGTAGACTGCACATTTTGGATGAAATGAATAAGACTATTGCTGAACCAAATGCAGATTACAAGCCGCATGCGCCAAGATTGGTAGAGCTGAAGATAGACAAGAAGTTTATCGGAGCAGTGATCGGACCTGGAGGGAAAGTTATCCAAGAGATGCAGCGGGAGACAAATACTGTAATCAATATCGAAGAGGTAGATGATCAAGGTATCGTCACGATTTCATCTAGCAATAAGGATGACATCGATGCAGCGTTAGCAACAATAAAGAAGATTACATACCAACCAGAAGTAGGAGATGTATATGACGCTAAGGTAGCCTCTGTACAGACATACGGAGTATTCGTTGACTTCATGGGACAGAGTGGATTACTGCACGTTTCTGAGATTTCTCACACTAGAGTAGAGAATGTAGCTGACGTATTCAAGGAAGGCGACGCGGTTAAAGTGAAATTGGTCGGTATCGATAAGAAGACTGGCAAGTACAGACTTTCTGCAAAGGCGCTTATTCCAAGAGAAAATGCAAATAATAACTAGTCTACTTAGATTGGTTTTGAAATAATATTAGAGGTTGTCTTCGAGCGAAGGCAGCCTTTTTTTAATTATGAATTATGAGTCCACTCCGGAAGGTAGCGGATTGCAAAAAATGAACTATTTTGGATGAGATTTTTTATTCTCGAAATTCAGTGATGCCTGAGCATCAGTGGATTGAGAAAATGAAAAATATCGCCAAAAGAGTCATTTTG
>CAKZVJ010000302.1 GCA_937923345.1 uncultured Saprospiraceae bacterium | reverse complement strand
ATCCAAGCTCTACAAAATTTTTATACCCCATAGCCACCGCAATCTCATGACGCGTCTTGACCAACTTGTCAAAAATCACCTCCATATCACTAGATACTTGGGAATAATAATTCCACTTTGCCTCAGCCGCTGCCTTTCTCGCCTTGCGATCATCATCTGTCTCCAGGGGAACAAAACCAGAGAGATTATATTTTTTTCCCTTGAATTCTATTTCTGCCGCTGCCTTTATTTTTACATAGTCAGAACTTAGCTGATTTTCCTTTTTCAAATCCGTAAGTACCTTAGACGTAAACACTTTTAGACTCAATTCTGCAATCACAAATAACTGACTCCCCCATTTCGCTTCTATTGCTTTGCGATATGGTGTATGCAATAAAGCCTTATAAAACTGAGTCACCAAATCTTGATAGCTTGGGAAATTACCATCAAAATAAGCTTGCTCTTTTTCATAGAATTCATCCTTCGTATTGATGGTGTGTCGTACATGCGCGATATTGTACATGGTCATAAACTGACTGCGCACATCACTAATTTTCGAAAACAAACGATTCACCTCCTTTTCATTTTTCGCAGACTTAAACTCCTCCAGCAATTTTTTGAAAGTAGCACCAATCTTATCTAACTCTGGCCTCTTGTATTCAAAATCATTAAAATTCATACATTCTATATTTTGTGCAAATTTACTATTTCTGTGGTGAATTTTTAGGTTATTATTTTTGGGTATTGAAAAGGTGTTTGGGGCCTACCCTGCTCAGATTCACCTTACTATCGCTAGGTGTATCTGAACAGGGTCGCTATGATTCGGGACTCGGCAGTCGCCTCGGTGCTCCGCACTGATTCCTACGTCATCACCCCTACTCAGCGATAGTCCATTTTTGATCATATACGGTTTCGAAATTGGATATATATTCTAGTCGGTGCAGCCTTGCATTCGTTCCTCCCCTATTTTGTCTACCCATAAGTTTCCAACATATCATGCAAGTCTTCTAAAGTATTTGCTTCCACAGCAGGCTTATCTTTTCGCCATCTTTTTATTCTGGGAAAACGCAAAGCCACTCCAGACTTGTGTCTAGTAGATTTATTAATGCCTTCAAATGCTAATTCAAAAACTAAGGTCGGTTTCACACTCCTTACAGGTCCAAATGTCTCCACGGTATTTTTGCGTACAAACTGAGTGACTTCTTTAAACTCTGCATCCGTCAATCCTGAATAGGCTTTAGCAAAAGTGACCAATGCTTCGCCATTCCATATGGCAAAGGTATAATCCGTATACAAGTTGGCTCTTCGTCCATGCCCTCTTTGCGCATAGATCATTACTGCGTCTATAGTCAGAGGATCTACTTTCCACTTCCACCAGTCGCCTTTTTTACGTCCAGATTTATAAGTGGAATCTTTCCTTTTGAGCATCAGCCCTTCAGACATATGCTCTCTAGATATCGCTCTTTCAGTAGCGCAGTCTTCCCAACTTTTGGTATTTAAAATTTCAGATACGCTCAAGATTCCTTTGGTATCATGTTCTTGTATCACCTTTTCGAGTAGTGCGCGCCGGGCGGACATGGAACGTTCTCGAATATCCTCGCCTTCATACTCCAGAAGATCATAAGCAATCATTTTTACAGGAGCTTCAGTAAGAATTTTTTTGGTAATATTTTTACGGCCGATACGTTGTTGAAGTATATTGAAGCTCAATATCTCCTCTTCTTCAATACAAATAATTTCTCCATCAATCACAGTACCATTCGGAAGCATTTCTGCTAATGGAGCAAACTCTGGAAACTTGTCCGTAACCAACTCCTCCCCTCTTGACCATACAAATACGGTGTCTTCCCGCACAATGATTTGTCCACGGATACCATCCCACTTGCGCTCTACTTGCCATTCTGAGACATCCCCCAATTTGTCAAATGCTAGGTCCAAGGCGTAGGCTAAATAAAATGGATATGGCTTGGCGCTATTTTCACTTTCACTAGCAAGGATTACTAATTCTTCAAAGGTGGTTTCTGCTGCAGACCAATTGCCCATCAAACGATGCGCCAGTATATTTTCATCTATCCCAGTAGACTTCGCTAGCGCACGCGTCATTAGCTTTTGTGAGATACCTATTCGAAATCCTCCGGTGATAAGTTTATTAAAGACAAAGCGTTCTGCATATCCAAGGCTGTCCCATGCATTTAATATAAAAGCTTTTTTATCCGCTTCTTCTGCCTTGGTAATATTGATCAAACCATCTATCCAGTCTGAAAGAGTACGCTCACTTGTCGAGTTCCCTGGGGGCAAGAATAGCGCTATTGTTTCTGCAAGATCTCCCACCACATGATAGGACTCCTCAAATAGCCATAAAGGTTGTTCGGAAAGTTCTGCTGCCCAAGTACGAAGTAAAGTAGTATTGACCGCTCGCTTGGGTCGCTTATGAGATAGGATGGCGATCGCCCACAACTTGTCATTATCCGGCACCTCATCAAAATACTTCGCCAATGCATCTACCTTAGCATTGGTCTTAGTCGTTTGATCTAAGACAGAAAACAAATTGGCAAAAGCTTTCATCTTTAATAATATCTTTTCTACAAAACAATAAACTCGATAAATTGATTTGCAAAACTAAATATTTAAGGATGAGCCCGCTCCGAAAAGTCACAAAACCACAAAATGACTCTTTTGCCGATATTTTCCATTTTCTCAATCCACAGATGCCTGTGCGACAACTAGTTGGCGTGCTCAGGCATCACTGAATTTCGAAAATAAAAAATCTCATCCAAAATAGAACATTTTTTGCAATCCGCTACTTTCCGGAGTGGGCTCAAGCTGAAAAACTTTTAATCCAATTGTTAGGGTCTATCATTCTCAGAAATAGACATTAAATTTTTATGAATTGCGCAGTTCGTGCACTTGTATTCGTGTAAGCTTGCAAAATATAAGTCCCTATTGGATACTGTGATACATCAATCTTTTCACTTTCTGGTGCTGAGCTAAAATTCTTTTTCATAATCAATTTACCAGAAGTATCAAAGATGTTAAGGCCAACCGCTTGATCAATAAAAGAAGCAGGGAAAGTGACTATGAGGTCATCTCGCACAGGATTAGGTCTCAAGTTAATTTCCTCACTAGTTAAGGTTTTTATTTGCTCACCAAGTGGGAGGACCACACCACTGCCTCCATTCTCAAATACTCGGATGGAAATGTTTGTACTTGCCGCCTCAAAGCACCCCGTACTTACATTCGTAGCAAATGGTAAAAAAGCACTATTAGGCTCATCTCCCGGTCCTAATAAAAAGTCCCCCGTATAGGCTACTGCCGTCAGTTGGAGCAACTCGCCCGTGAGTGGCGTTGCATCTAAAACCGGTAATGTGATCACAAATTCATCATCTGGAAATAATACATCAATAATGGTCACTCCATTAGTATCAAACAAGATATAGGCAGTCTCAAAATCTAGAAAGGAAGATAAAGGGGCTTCAAAATCTATGCTATTGATTTGGCCTGATGGAATCTCCAAAAATGAAGAACTCGACCCCGTAATAATAGGATCTTCACCAATCACTACTGCTAAATTAATCTCTGTAAAATTCTCCGATAATACAAAGGTATCGTCACTCAAGGCAACACTCGTGATATCTTCTCCTACAAAAGCAGTAAACATCCCTGAAAAGGAAACTCCCCAAATTCGTCTGTTCATTTGCTCAGTCGGATCAGCGATATACATCACTGATTCTCCATTAAGAATTTCTGTGATGATATTATTTTTATCTGTTTCTACATAAATATATTCAAAAGCCTCAGATCCAGTATTCCTCAAATTGACTGTAAAAATCTCTCCCTGAACATTCGTGCATAAGGTAATCTCATCTTCATCAAATTCATTACTAACTAACCCACCACGTACACCTTGGCCCTCGCAAAAGTCGTCAGACACAATGATGCTGATCGCATTACTCAGGCATAAATCATCGATTGAGTTGATATCAGCAGTGAGCATTACTTCAGATGGAAATTCCTCATAACTCATCAAATAAATACTATAGGTTCCAGATGGAAAAGGATTTGAAAGGATCACAACGGCTGGAGCAATATTTACAATAATCCCTGCTTCATTGACCACTAAAAATAATCTATTGCTTGCTCCCTGACTCAAAACATCAATGTCTAAAATATCATTTTGACCGTCACTTCCGCAAATACCAATAGGACCGTTATACACGATTTGTCCACCATTATTCTGACAGGTGACAGGGGGTTCTTCTACACAATTACTCATTACATTTTCAAACACAATGGGTTCACTTAACACAAAGCAGCCCTCTAACTGAGAAATATTTTCTGGTATCGTAAGTGGCTCCAGATAGTTAATCTTCAAGGCTTGAAAAACACCTGGCAAGTTGTCCTTCAACTGGAAGGCTCCAGTAGAATTTGCTTCTAATATATTTTGATTTACATCCGTCAACAAGAATAAATTTGCATCTCCAGTCCCGCCATTTGAAGTGAGCAATATATTGTCGTCGGTCTCATCCATCGTACATAAAGACGTAGGACTTGCCGTGAATAACTCTGCAGACTCTAGAGCACAAGGAGCCGTAAAACAGTTATCAATTCCCGTAATGGTTATCGCATCACTTAAGGTAAAGCAGCCCTCTAAATCAGCTATTGAGGCACCTCCAAATATCTGAACGGTATCAATATAATTTATGTAATAATAATCTTTTAAGCCAAGGTCTGTAATCGTAAAAACAGTATTTGCACTCAAGGCCTCGATAATCCCATTTTGATCAGTTATCAATATGCCCTCTAATCCTTCATTGCTATTATTAGTAACCGTAAATACGACTGCACTTGCATTAGGGTCTTCAATACACACTTCATTCACATTGGAGCTAAACCCTGCAGGCATCAAGGCGCAAACTGGTGCCTCTTCACACAATGAATTATTTTGTCGAAGCTTAGTAAATGGTATAGTATTACTCAAGGCAAAACAACCTTCTAACTCTTCTACAGTTTGCCCTTCAAACAAGCCCCCTACTTGCTCATGTACTATTTGGACTACAGTATACTCCCCTGGAGCTAAAGCCTGGACAGAAATTTCTGAATCAATTACTATCTGAAGAATTTCTCCATTTTGATCCAGCACCAATAGGGCCGTCTCCACGCCAATATTAATGATCGCATCCGTGATCAAAATTTGATCTGCTTGATTAGCACAAAATGTAGTTTCATTCAATGCACTAATCTGCGGACTGACTAGAGTACAGGGTGCTGGCCCGTCGCCAGTTGTCTCCGCAGTGATGGTAATCGCGTTGGCAGACAAATTAAAGCATGCACTAGAAAAAGGGGTGGTAAAAATGGACTGACCTTCGCTCAATAAAATTTCTCCAGAATACGAATACCCCCACACGCGATACACTCCAGCAGCCAACCCTTCAAAGTCGAAGTTCGGCTCCTCTAAAAAAGTTATAATATTATTCGATTGATCCGTCAATATCAGAACGTACTCCGCTCCTACACTTCCTGAGTTAGAAAAGTTGAGCCTATCCGAAGCTCCATCATCTGTGATAAAAGCATGAAAAGACCTAAAATCATCTGTAAAAACATTGCCTCCACTTACTTGACTTCGATTGACCGTGATAAAATTATTTGACACTTCATGACAACCTGTAGCAAGCATATCACTGTTTACATTCATTCCAAAATTAGCCAGCAAATCCCCAGTGTACGCTAAACCATAGATATAACAATCACCAAAGGATGCATTTGTAAAATCTATTATAGTTCTATCCGACACCATCAAGATGGTTCCGATAGTGTCTGTAACTATGTATGCAAATGGAGTATTTCGAGCGGAAATATTCTGTAGAAAAACCAAATCGGGTGCTCCCTCATTTAAACATAAATTCGCAAAAGTTTGAAAATCTCCTGTGCGGACTTCACTACTTAGTGGACTAGTTAACTGAACATCTACTCTCGATGATGATATTTGCCAACAAGCACTTGAAAACTGAGTCGTAAAGACAAAGTCTCCTAGATTAGCTGTGATGTCTCCTAGATATGAAAAGCCATACACAAAATAATTTCCCTCTATCAAACCTTCAAAATCTATAGTGCTTGAGTTGGAAATAGTAAGTATACTGTTGTTGATGTCTGTAACTACGTAAGCATAGCTTGTTGGCGCAAAACTAGTAGAATAGAAATTAAGTCCGTTCTGCATTGCATCTGATGGACAAATCGATATACTGGAGGAGGCATTTCCAGTAAAAACCTGGCCTCCAAAGCATTGTGCGTTGATATTCGTGCTACATACGAAGCAGATTAATAGCATCTGCAGGCAGCATAATTTGAGTGGTGCTAACATGTTCAAAGTCTTGGTTACGTACTATGGCAACATATATAATAATGTGCCATACGTTTTATACTACTAAGGAGTTTAGAATGATACAGATAGTACGCACTAATTTGGTACCTATAGACAAATCGCTCTAGATTGACTTTTCAAGAAATCAGAATAGATTATCTTGTGCCTGTTCCAGATAGGACTCGGTCACTTATTAGAAATAATAAACCTTCAGAATGTAAATGGGTGCTCATCCACCATTTGCAAAATCGACTAGAACAAGTTCAATATACTGGTTGTCAGTAGCTTAAAATTTATTGCCGAATCTTTATTTAAAAAAACGAAATTAAAATATGTTAAAAGGAAAAACAGCCATCATCACTGGTGGTACAAAAGGCATTGGATACGCCGTCGCAGAAACCTTGCTAGCTAATGGAATGAATGTTACCATCACAAGTAGATCACTAGAAGCGGCTCAAAAGGCAGCCATTGCTTTAGGAGATAACTGCCTTGGGGTAGCATCTGACGTGAGAGACCTAGTTAGTCAAGAGAAAGTAGTCGCTGACACATTAGCAAAATTTGGAAGTGTAGATGTGATGGTAGCCAACGCAGGCGTAGGTCATTTTCAAGATATCTGCGACCTTACTCCTGAACAATGGAACGAGGTGATTGATGTCAATCTTACCGGAGTTTTCAATAGTACGAAAGCCAGTATAGAAGCGCTAAAAAAATCAAAGGGATATCTTATCACCATTGCCTCTTTAGCTGGAGTTAACTTTTTTGCCAAAGGATCGGCATACAATGCAAGTAAATTTGGACTGGTAGGATTTACCCAAGCGGTCATGATGGATGTGCGTAAAGATGACGTAAAGGTAAGCACCATTATGCCAGGCAGTGTGTCTACCTACTTCAACAATCACACCCCTAGTGACGCGGACAGTTGGAAGATACAACCAGAAGATATCGCAAAGTTGGTTTTAGATTTATTGACGATGCATCCGCGCACTTTACCCAGTAAGATAGAAGTCAGACCTTCTAAAACGGCGCCTAAAAAGTAATTCGCACGTGAACAATTCGTTAAGCAAATTCCTGATCGTAGTATGTGGTGGCATCTTTGTATTCCCGTTCAAAGTCTGCCACATACTTTGATTTTTCCTTTTCAGACCATCCAAAATGCGCCGTAAAATCATCAATAATATAGGACTTGGTCAATTCAATATTTTGAATTTCAAAATATAGCTTCCCTGTTCTACGCACATAAAAATCAGAAAGCGTACACACAAATTCATTCGCTAAACAATAAGCCAATTCTGCTCGGGTCAAGGCAATCTCTGAGCTGTTTTTATAATTGACGATTTCATTCAAAATAGACTTTGCAACAGCTCCATAATTGGTAACTAGATACCATGCGAAATAAGTATCCAAGCCCAAAGATTCTATACTTATTTCCAAATCCTTGATCAAGGCCTTCACCTCACTATCGCTTTTTAATGCATTTTCTGTTAGAAAAATATCTTTTGTTTGACAGGATTTTATAGATCTTCCTACGTCTGAATCAATATCTTTTATCACCTTGTCTACCACTCTTTCCGCCATTTTTCTATATCCCGTCAGCTTACCTCCGGCTATAGCAATCAGTCCTGAGTCTGAAATAAATATTTCATCTTTTCGAGACAATTCAGAAGGCGACTTACCATCTTCGTGAATGAGGGGGCGAATCCCCGCCCAATTGGAGATCACGTCATCCATAGTCAAATCTATACTTGGGAATGCGCTTTTGGTGCTAGACAAGATATACTTGGCGTCTTCTTTTGTAGCCACGATGCGACCTAAGTCCCCCTTGTAGGTAGTATCCGTCGTACCGATGTAGGTAACGCGACCACGAGGTATGGCAAACATCATACGGCCGTCCGGCACATCGAAATAAACGGTATAGTTTAATGGAAACTTCTCTTTAGGCACTACAATATGTACCCCCTTGGTATGATGCAATCTTTTTCCTTTGAGCGAATTGTCTTTTTTGCGCAGCTTATCTACCCATGCACCACCCGCTGCAACAACTGACTTAGGTCTAAGGCTAAACTTTTCCTCCGTCATCATATCCATACATTCTACAGCAATTATCTTTCCTGCATCATCATAGCCAAAATCTGTAGCCTTAATATAGTTTAGAGAAGTTGCCCCATACTCCGCTGCTGTTTTGATAATCTCAATGGTCAATCGCGCATCGTCTGTTCTGTACTCTGCATAAAAACCACTCCCCTTTAGCACTTCATCATTAATGAGTGGTTCGAGCTCGAGGGTTTTATTTTTCGACAGCATTTTCCTTCTATCATTGCCTGTCACACCAGCTAATATATCATATACTTTCAATCCAAACGAAGTAGACCACTTTCCATAGGTGCCTCCCTCAATGAGGGGTAAAATCATTTTTTCTGGGATCACCAAATGAGGGGCTAGTCGATGTAGTATTGCGCGCTCTGTACCCGTCTCTCTCACCAGGCCAATATCCAACTGCTTCAGATACCTCAGGCCTCCGTGAATTAATTTTGTAGATTTTGAGCTGGTGCCAGATGCGAAGTCGCCCATTTCTATCAATGCAGTATGTAGTCCTCGACTAGCAGCATCAAGAGCGATACCTGCACCAGTAGCTCCTCCACCAATGACCAACAAATCATAAGCATCCGATTTCAAATCCAACAATAACTGAGATCTACTTCTAGTGGCCATTTTTTCTTCAAATTTTTTTCTTGTATTCTTTGTGTTATATTACAATTTAACTACGAATTGTACATCATTGTTTTTTATATGTTTATTATTTGAAGGAATAGGCTCGATTGCACAGTATTGGGAATACATTTTGCATCCTATATAGTACACATCAACTAAAATCCAAAACCATATTTTTTTCAGTGTTACAAACATAGCGTTAACACTTTTACAATACTAATAATATATAACCTAAGTTATATATAGCATAACCGTAAAAAACTAAACCAATGCTTGAAAAATTTACAGGGGAGTGGACTTTTCAACACGCTGCTCATTTATTGAGGCGCACCACCTACGGCCCTAGAAAGCGAAACATTCAAGAGGCCCTTGACCTCGGTCTAGATGCCAGCATTGATAAACTGCTTGCTACACCAGAGTCGGTCGCACCGCCAGTCTATATAGATTTTGAAGCCGACCCACAAGCGGGCATCGGAGAGACGTGGGTGAACCTTCCATTGGATGATTCTATCCAAGGTATTTTTTTTGGCAGAAAGAAAACCATCTTTACTTGGTTTTATTACAACTGCCACCAAGAAGAATTTAACATCATCAACAAACTGACCTTGTTTTGGCACAATCACTTTGCCATCAGCGATAGTATCGGCCCACAAATGACCTGGGATTATTTCAATTTGTTGAGAACCTTCGCACTAGGGGACTTCAAAGAATTTACCAAAAAGATGACTATCAATAAAGCTATGCTGGTCTTTCTTAATGGAAATGAAAATAAAGCGGAAGAACCCAATGAAAACTATGCGCGTGAACTGCTTGAGTTATTCACCCTTGGCAGAGGCCCCTTAGCTGGAGAAGGAGATTATACTAACTATACCGAACAAGATATTGCCGCCATGGCTAGAGCCCTCACGGGTTGGTCCCCATGGAATGATGAGACGGAGGGGCACTTCCGAGATTGGGCGCACGATAGCACCGAAAAACAATTGTCACACAGATTCGATAATAAAACAATTGCAGCTGGTCAATATGAAGACGAATACAAAAATGTAATTGACATCATCTTTGAAAAAGAGGAAGTAGCGAGGCATATCTCACGCAGACTATTTGTTTGGTTTGTCAATAGTGATATCAATGATGAAGTAGAAAGTAAGATCATCGAACCAATGGCGCAAATCATTATCAATAACAACTATGAAGTGAAGTCTGCCATCGAAGCACTTTTAAGTAGCAAATATTTTTATAGAGATGATATCATGGGCTGCATGATAAAAAATCCGCTAGACTACCTGATGTCACTAACCAATACGGTAGAAGTCAAGATGTCGAATGATATTGTCAACAACTACAAAGCTTGGCTAGGATGGCATTGGAATCTAGATAAGATGGGATTCACTTTGATGCAGCTCCCAAGTGTCGCCGGATGGAAAGCCTACTATCAAGAACCTGGCTTCTACAGAGACTGGATCAATAGTGCTAGTTTGGCGATCAGAAAAAAAATGCTCAGCTCTTTTCACTATATATATAATGAGACAGACCCTACTTTGCAGGGCTTTGATTTTGTATCTTTTATAAAAACATTGGAGTATCCACTAGAGGTCAACTCCATGATAAGCGAGTTGTGTTCAATCTTGTTCCCGAGAAAATTGAGCCAAGCTCATAAAGACTTTTTCAAAAGCCAATTACTCAATGGGCTTCCAGATTTTGAGTGGACCGTAGAGTATGAAGCGTACTTACAAGATCCGACGGATGATAAACGACAAGCCATCGAAGCAAAATTGTCGAGCTTATTCTTAAGCATGTTTTCTATACCTGAATTTCAATTGAACTAGAGATGAAAAGAAGATCATTTTTAAAAAATACAACTGCCTTCGCTTTGCCTAGTCTCTTAGGCGGTGTCCAAGTAACAGCCTCAGCGGCCCTACGCATGGCAAATCTGATCAACGAAGAGTCAGACAGAATACTGGTCTTGATAGATATGAATGGTGGAAACGATGGCCTCAACACTTTTGTACCACTAGATGGATACGACAATTTAGCTAACGCTAGACCGCACGTCCTGATACCAGAGTCGCAGCTCATCCCACTGACTGATACCATCGGACTACATCCCAAAATGCAAGGCATCAAAAATCTATATGAAAACGCCAACCTCAAAGTGATCCAAGGAGTGGGATATCCCAATCAAAACAGATCACACTTTAGGTCAGCCGACATATGGAACTCTGCCTCTGATGCGGATGTCTTTGAACCCACTGGCTGGCTAGGTAGATATCTAGACGATAGCTTCCCTGGGTTTCCAGAGAACTATCCCAATAGTCAATATAAGCATCCTTTCGCCATCACCTTAGGCAAGTCGATTTCTGGCACATGCCAGGGAGAAGATTCTAATTTTAGTCTCGCAATCATTAACTCTAACGATATCGGAGGACTAGGTAGTGGTGTAGAGACCGAATATACAGATGACTACTACGGTCGAGAATTGGCCTTCTTAGTAGATACCTTCAAAAAAACGAATGCCTATGCAGAACCGGTTATCGATGCAGTAGAAAATGGGGATTCCCTTTCTAATTCCTATCCAGATACCACGCTAGGAAATCAACTGCAAGTAGTAGCGCGCATGATATCCGGCGGACTTGAAACAAAAATATACGTACTCAAATTATCAGGTTTTGATACGCATGCAGATCAAGTGACTGATGGGGACACTACGCAGGGAGAACATGCAGAACTCCTAGATAATTTATCTCAAAGCATAGATGCTTTTCAAAATGACCTAAAGGCACTTGGCATAGAGAAAAGAGTACTCGGCATGACCTTTTCAGAATTTGGCAGAAAGATCATATCGAATGCTGGCCTAGGGACAGACCACGGCACAGCAGCTCCAATGATGATATTTGGAGACTGCGTCATCCCTGGCATCACTGGTACGAATCCAGAAATAGCAGACCAGGTGGATATCGAAGAAGGGGTCCCTATGCAATATGATTTCAGATCTGTATATGGCTCTGTATTGATGGATTGGTTTAAAGTGCCGGAGGACAAAGTCAAAACTTTCCTTACAGAAGATTTTCAATACATACCCATACTAGGAGAATGCTTGATACCGAATAGCACCAGAGAGATAGACAGCGTACTGAACTTGACTGCTCGACCGAATCCATTTACCAATAACTTTATCGTAGATCTGAATCTCATCGAAAAGGCAAAAGTAAAAATCGACCTCTCAGATGTACAAGGGAGACTTGTCCGAAAGATAGGAAAAAGAACGCTCCGCGCTGGTGAACACGAAATCAACATAGAGGGACATGATCTAGCACCAGGGGTATATTTTGCTACCATACAGATAGGAAATGAAAGCAAAGCCATCCGATTAGTCAAGGCTGGCTTTTAGACATCAAAAAAAAAAGAAAACCGCGAGAGGGTGTTACGAAATGAATACTTTTAAGTGACTATCTTCTTATTGTACAGTAAAATTTGAATACTCCGTTTGCTACTGACTTCCCATGCTTTACTTTATTAGTTAATTCGCTACATTGTTAACTAAAATTAATTTTC
>CAKZVJ010000301.1 GCA_937923345.1 uncultured Saprospiraceae bacterium | reverse complement strand
GGATGACACTATTCAAGAAATACGTTCTATGAATTTTTGGAACTCCGGCGGAGTGACATACTACTTGAAAATTTGGGTAGTTCTCAAATTCAATTTGTCATGATTTTTAAAAGAAAATCACGCCAAATTGGTTCTTGCCTTGCTAAAAACCCTGGGTTGCCACCCTGGGCTATAGTATTAACACCCCCCGAAAAAATCGGGGCAAGCTCTGCCGGGGTTCTTTTCTTACTTCTGTACATCCCTTAATAGTGATCTTCAGGAGTAGCCCTATTTGTAGCGGTTTAACTTTTTCACTTGTTCTTCACCTTGTCTATTTAAGGTCGAAGCCGATGTCTTTTCTATAATGTTTTTTGTCGAACTGGACTTTCTCTGCATTTTGATAGGAGCGGTCCAGCGCGCCTTGCATATCTGCAGCGAGTGAAGTAATGGCTAAAACTCTACCGCCGCTCGTCACTATATTTCCAGTCGCATCTTCTTGAGCACCAGCGTAGTATAGTAGGCTGTCCGAGGTGTTGTCCATACCAGACATCGTTTTTCCTTTTTCGTAGGCTTCTGGGTATCCGCCCGAGACCATCATGACCGTGGTAGCATAATCTGGATTGATGTCCACTTTTTGTTTGCTTAATTGACCATCAAAAAGGGAAGCTAATAGAGATACTAAGTCAGATTGCAGTCGAGGGATGACAACTTCTGTTTCGGGGTCACCCATGCGGCAGTTGTATTCGATCACGTACGGATCGTCATCGACTTTTATGAGTCCAAAAAATACGAATCCCTTATAGTCTAAGTTTTCTTTATTCAGTCCTTGGATGGTAGGAGTGACTATACGGTCTATTACTTTTTGCATCAAAGTATCGTCTACAAATGGTACAGGTGAGATGGCGCCCATGCCTCCCGTATTCAGTCCCACGTCGCCCTCACCGATGCGCTTGTAGTCTTTTGCGATAGGAAGGAGCTGGTAGTCCTTGCCGTCAGTGATCGCGAATACAGAAAACTCAATTCCGTCTAAAAATTCTTCGATAATCACTTTGTTGCTGGCCTGGCCGAATTTGCCTTGCAGCATTTCAGTCAATTCTTTCTGGGCAGCTTGGGTGTCTTCTAAGATGACGACTCCTTTCCCTGCAGCGATGCCGTCCGCTTTGAGCACAACGGGACCAGATATAGTGGCAATGTATTGAAGACCCTCTTCTAAGGAGTTTGCATTAAATTCTCGATAGCCAGCTGTAGGTATCTGATGTCTTTGCATGAATTCTTTTGCGTAGGCTTTGCTACCTTCTAGTTGGGCTCCTTCTGCGCTTGGGCCTACTACTTTTATGTTTGTGTTTTTGGAGAAATAGTCTTGGATACCTAATACGAGTGGCTCTTCTGGGCCGACTACCAATAGGTCGATGGACCTCTCTTCACAAAATGTTTGCACAGCAGGGAAGTCCTTGATGTCCAATGTGACATTGGTGCCACATAGTTTGGTGCCCGCGTTGCCAGGGGCGATGAAAAGCGCCTGACAGTGGTCGCTTTGCGCCATTTTCCAAGCGAGTGCGTGTTCTCTTCCTCCAGATCCAAGTAGTAAAATATTCATGTTGTATGCTTTGGCGCAAAGATAGAAATTTAAAGATTTCATTCTTAGCACATTTGTGGGTGGATATTTGGCGCCCAATTCGCGCTTTCCGCTTTACTTCGCCCCTCCTATAGCGGTTCAGCTACATATAGATAGTGAGGTCTCTCCTCGTCCCTCGTCGAGCCCTCTCTATCTATAGCTTCACACGCTATAGGAGGGACTGCGTGCTCGCTACTATCGCGGGTCGAAAAGAAATCAATCCAAAAGGCCCTTTGAAAAAATATAATCAAATTGAGAATAGTATTGACTTTTTTTTGGACAAGGGATCGATAGGGCGAGACGGAGCGGGAGGCTTTGGAGTGGATGGCAGGCTCGGTCCGCAGGACGGGCACCCCGCAAGAGCCCGGTGCTCGACTGGAGCTTTTGCGGAAGACGAGGATGGCCCATCTAAAAAGACTAAAAGACATATCGCTAAAGCCTTGAGTAAGAAGGCGAAATATCTAAGCTAATTTTGTATTTTTGCGGTCAAATTTAATCGATCATGATCAGTTTTATCAGAGGACCATTGGTGTCTAAGAGCCCTACTTTAGTGGAAATAGAGGCTGGTGGCATAGGCTATGAAATCCGTATCAGTCTGAATACGTACAGTCAGCTGGAGGCACTGAAGGAGATAAAACTGCATACTTACCTGCATGTAAAAGAGGATAGCCATACCCTCTTTGGTTTTTTTGAACCGCAGGAGAGATTCATCTTTAAGCATCTTATTTCTGTGAGTGGAGTCGGTCCTACTACGGCTCAGGTCGTGCTGTCTTCGATGACGGCAGAGGAGGTGAGAACGGCTATAATCGGCAATAATGTGGCGGCTTTCAAAAAGGTAAAGGGGATAGGTCCGAAATCGGCGCAAAGAATAATTTTGGACTTGAAGGACAAGCTGATAAAAGATGCGGGACAAAATGCAGGATCTACCGTATTTGTAAGCAATACTTTGCAAGATGAGGCGTTAAGTGCTTTGTTGAGTCTCGGCTTTAATAAAGCAAAGGCTAACAAGGTTTTGCAAGGAATATCTAAAGAATTTGGACCGGATACCCCGATAGAACAGATAATTAAGAGCGCTTTGAAGCAATTAACTTGATTTATAGGCTCTTTTGACAAGATTTGATACTCCAAGACAAGAACTATCTTACATTTTTGACGTAAACGAAATCGTCCCTTATTAGACAAAATGAGCGTCATAATAGTTAAAAAAACGCGCTCAGATAAGTGCTCGGGTATTATTGCGTTTGAAATGGGCAATCCCTAAAGTGACCGAGTTAGAAACAATACAAGAAAGTAAAGTAAAATTTAGGGTGTGAAACCCTATATACAATTATGAAAGAAATTTATACTCTCCAGTTTTGGATGCTTCTTTTTCTCGTTTCGGGAAACCAATTACTAGCAGCTGACTTCACGCACTTTCCTGAGGACCCATATCTCTCAGAAGAAGTGATCTCGGTGCCATTGGATACCTTCCCTCTAACAGACCGGTACGACAATTCCGTATTCGATAAGAACTACAATCCATTTGATCTCAAAGATCCATCTGCCATAGAAAAAACCATAGAGTACGATCCCGAGTCGGGGCAGTACATAATCTATGAGAAGATCGGACAAGAAAATTATCGTCCACCTACCTACATGACTTTTGATGAGTACATGGAGTACACAGAAAAAGAACAGCAGTCCAATTACTTTAGTAAACTCTCGGGGGTATCAAATGGTTCAACCGGAGCGGAAGCTGAGGATCCAATAAAGAAATTGGATATTGAGAATAGCTTGATTGATCGATTGTTTGGGGGAACGGATGTGAAGATAACGCCACAGGGAAATATCAATTTGACATTTGGGGTAGATCAGCAAAGAGTAGATAACCCGATCCTGACGGAAAGACAGAGAAGAAATGGAGGATTTGATTTTGATATGGCGATTCAGATGAGTGTGCAGGGTAAGATTGGAGAGAAGCTGAATCTGAATACCAACTATAATACGCAGGCGACCTTTGATTTTGAAAATCAACTGAAGTTGTCCTACGATAGTGATGCTTTTAGTGAAGATGAAATCATCAAGCGAATAGAAGCGGGTAATGTACGGTTGCCACTGAGAACCAACCTGATAGAAGGGTCTGAGTCGCTGTTTGGTATCCTGACTGAATTGCAATTTGGTAAGCTATGGGTGACTATGGTGGCTTCGCAGCAGAAATCTCAGCGAGAGCAGTTGCAAATACAAGGGGGTGCGGAGTTGCAAGAGTTTGAGGTATTTGCCGATAGCTATGATGAGAATAGGCACTTCTTCCTTTCCCAATATAATAGAAACACATTTGAAGATGCACTCACTGAGCTGCCTCGTATCAATAGTTTATTTAGGATAACGAGAATGGAGGTGTGGATTACGAATGATAGAAATGCGACGGAAGGTGGCGTAAGAGATATCGTGGCCTTAGCGGATTTGGGGGAGACGGATATCCTACATAGTCCTGAGGATATAAATGTGCCAGCGATTCCGTTTGCTAGAGACCTGAATGGGGAGGCGCTTCCTGCCAATGATTCGAACGACTTGTACAGAAGATTGCTAGGAGTACCTAGTGCACGTACTCTCAATAATGCAGTTTCTACACTGCAAGGAGGCGCTTTTCGCTTGACGCAGGCCAAAGATTTTGAAAAGGTGAGAGCAAGATTGTTGAGTCCATCAGAGTATTCTTATCATCCAGAATTGGGTTTTGTATCGGTGAATGTAAATTTGAGGCCTGATCAAGTATTAGGTGTCTCTTATCAATATACTTATAAAGGTGAGGTGCATACGGTGGGTGAATTGTCTAATGATGTGCCAATTGGTTCAGATACACTAGGTGTACTTTTTGTGAAATTATTAAAGAGTACTACTCAGCGTGTGGATTTGCCATCATGGGATTTGATGATGAAGAATGTATATGGTATTGGTGCATTCCAAGTAGGCAGAGAGGATTTTAAATTGGATGTATTTTACGAAGATCCAGGTGCTGGTGAAAAGCGATTCCTTCCAGAGGGTAATTTGTCTGGTGAGCCCTTAATCAGAGTATTTAATCTAGATAACCTTAACTCTCAGGGGGATCCCTTGCGGGATGGGGTCTTTGACTTTGTTCCCGGCTTGACCATTAATACACAGACTGGTAGGGTCATGTTTCCTGTCCTAGAACCCTTTGGATCCTCCTTGGCTAGACAGATAGATGATCCAGAATTGGTGCAAAGATATACCTATCAACAGTTGTATGATTCAACCTTGACACAAGCGCGGGAATTTACGGAGTTGAATAGATTTAAGATAGCGGGTTCCTTTAAATCCTCGGTTTCTTCGGAGATATCGCTGGGAGCTTTTAATCTCCCAGAGGGATCTGTAACGGTGACTGCTGGTGGGCAAGTGCTCCAAGAGGGGATAGATTATGAGGTAGATTACAATATCGGTAGGATCAAGATTTTGAATGACGCGGTTTTGAATTCAGGAACACCTGTAAACGTATCTTTTGAAAATAATTCCCTGTTTGGTTTTCAGAATCGGACCATGGTCGGGGCGCGGGCCGATTATCGCTTTAGCGAAGACTTTAGTATAGGAGGTACCTATATGCATCTTTTTGAGCGGCCATTTACACAAAAGGTGAATATTGGTGATGACCCCATAAACAATAGAATTTTCGGATTGGATGTCGCCTTGGATAAAAATGCTCCCTGGTTAACAAAACTGGTGGATGGAATACCACTGATCAATACAAAGGAGCCTTCTCGAATCAATTTTGTAGCAGAGACCGCTTATCTGAAGCCTGGTCACTCGAGAGCGATCAATTTGGGAAGCTCTGAAGGGGAAACAGAGGAAGAGAAAGAAGATAGGTTAGGTGGTTCTGTTTATCTAGATGACTTTGAAGGGAGTACTAGCTCATTTGATTTGCGTCAACCAGCGAATCAATGGTTTATCGCTTCTGTCCCACAGAATGACGAGTCTAATAATAATCCTATGTTTCCTGAGGGAGCAGTTATAAATTCTACTGAGTCAGGGGTGAATAGAGCCCTGATCAATTGGTTTAGGATAGATCCTACGGCTCGTTGCAACGATAGTTCTCCTGCGGATTCCTATTGTACTACAATCAGTCTCAGTGAAATATTTCCAAACCGAAATATTGCGCCTGGGCAAAACAGTACGGCGCAGACTTTTAATTTGAGTTACTATCCTAGTGAAAGAGGGCCCTATAATTTTGATCTTCCTGGTACGGGTACTCCATTTTCTGAAGGCTTATTGAATAATGGACTTTTGGCTAGACCGGATACGAGATGGGGTGGAATCATGCGTGCTCTGAATCAAAATAACTTTGAAGCAGCTAATATAGAGTATCTAGAATTTTGGATGATGACTCCATTTATACCGGATGCTAATGGAGCAGTATCTAGTAACGGTACTATGTTTATAGAGTTGGGAAATATTTCTGAGGATATATTGAGAGATTCACGCCTAGCCTTTGAGAACGGACTGCCGACTCCTAATGATGCGCAGCCTGCAAGAGTAGACCCAACGGAATGGGGGGTGGTACCTAGAGCACCCATCGTAGTGAATGCATTCGACAATGAACCGAGTAGTAGAGATGCTCAAGATATAGGATTGGATGGTTTGGATGATGCCGCAGAACGTCAAAAATTTGCTCCTATCCTTGATCAATATAGAGCGGCTGGGGTGAATCCTGCTACTCTGGCGGCTATAGAGGCGGATCCCTCGAACGATAATTTTAGATTTTTTGGCAACGACGAATCTATGCAGAGAGCTCAAGAAACTGGCCAGCCGCTTCGAATCTATGAGAAGTTTAATAATCAAGAAGGAAACTCCATGACTAATAATGCAGGAGGTCTTCCTGAGATAGGCGGTAGACTGCAGTCTAGTACGAACTTACCAGATTCTGAGGATTTGAATAGAGATAATACTTTAAATGAGACAGAATCTTATTTTCAGTATGAGATTCCTATCACCAATAATGGTGGCGGTGGTATAGCTTTGAATGATTTCATTGCAGATCAGCGGATGGGAAGTAATGGTCGTATTTGGTATAGATACCTTATCCCATTGAATGAGTTTAGTGGTAGAATAGGAGGTATACAGAACTTCAGGTCTATTCGTTTTATGAGAATGTATTTGAAGGATTTTACTACACCGGTCAATTTGAGATTTGCAACGCTAGAATTAGTGAGAAATCAGTGGAGACGTTATCAGAGAAACTTGCTCAATCAAGGGATCAGTCCAGGACAAGAACCAAATGATGCAGACTTTGTGGTCAACTCCGTCAATATTGAAGAGAACTCACAGAAGCTTCCATTTAATTATGTCATTCCAAGAGGAATCCAAAGAGAGCAGTCTCTAGGTGCCTTCCCTCAGATATTGCAAAATGAGCAATCGCTAGCCCTGAATGTGTGTAATCTTGTTGATGGGGATGCTAGGGCCATATATAGGAATATCAATTTTGATATGCGGCAATATGAAAAGGTCAAAATGTTTGTGCATGCAGAAGAGGTCATTGGGGAGCAAAATATTACTCCTGGAGATTTGTCCTTCTTTATGCGTATTGGTTCTGATTATGAAGAAAACTATTATGAGTATGAAATACCACTGACCCTCTCTCGAGCAGAGATTACCAATGATGGTTCTGATGAATTCATCAATGAAGTTTGGCGAAAAGAAAATGAGTTGAACTTTGAATTGCGTCAATTGATTGATTTAAAGATCGCTAGAAATAGTATTGGAGGCTTTCCTATAACGGATATTTATGAAGAATCGATACCCAATCCTGTAGATCCTAACATTACCAACACGATTCGTGTAAAAGGTAATCCAAATATTGGTTTGATAAAAGGAATGATGTTAGGGGTTAGAAATAATTCTGATAATGGGGGTCCTATTTGTACAGAAGTCTGGGTCAACGAACTTAGACTAAATGGTCTGGATGAGAGTGCAGGAGCGGCAGCTACTGCTAGATTGGATATGCAATTGGCAGACTTTGGTAATTTAAGTTTTGCTTCAGAGTATAGATCCAATGGATGGAGAAGGCTTGAAGAAAAAATACAACAAACTCAACGTGAAGAAACCATCTCTTTTGATGCAACCACAAGTTTAGAATTATCAAAGTTCTTCCCAGAAAAGTGGGGCTTAAAGATTCCGTTTTATGCCTCGATTTCTGAAACACGCCGGAACCCAGAATTTGATCCATATGATTTAGATATTCTTCTCAAGGAGAAGGTAGCTCTTGCTGCTCCAGAGGATCGAGATTCTATCAGACAACAAGCGCAAGATATTTCTTCCATTAAAACGTATAATTTTACTAATGTTAGAAAAGAGCGGACTAGTGAAAGTGTTCCTTTACCTTGGGACATTTCAAACTTTGCATTTACCTATGCAAAGACCATAACTGAAAATTCAAATCCGCTTATCGAAAAGGACGAAATAGATCAGACTCGTGGGGCCATTAATTATAATTACTCCACAAAACCCTTGTATATTTCACCATTCAAAAAGTTGATCAAAGGAGAAAAACTGGGTAAGCATCTTGCCTTGATAAAGGATGCCAATATCAATTTGATTCCGAACTCCTTCTCCTTTAATACTTCGGTAGATAGAACAAGAGCAGAGACAAAGTATCGATTCGCAGGGACGGATGAGTTTTTCTCTACTTTTTTCGATAAGCGATTTACTTGGGATAGAAATTACAACTTACAATGGAATATAACCAAAGCATTAGATTTTAATTTTAATGCCAATAACTTAGCGGTAATTGATGAGTTGAGTGAATTTAATGAGGATACTCAACAGAGAAGATCAAGAGAGGAGTTAAATGATTTCATAGTAGATAATCTGAGAGGATTAGGAAGAAATAAGGCCTATAATCACAATGCAAATGTTAGCTATACGCTTCCGTTTAAGAGTATTCCATTGCTGGATTGGGTGAATGTAAGATTGCAATACGGAGCTTCTTATGCTTGGGATGCCGCGGCACTAAATGCGGTTGAATTAGGAAATATTATTCAAAACAGTCAGAATAGACAGGGTAGCTTAGATTTGAATTTTGAATCTCTCTATAATAAGTCTAAGTATCTCAAGAAGGTCAATGATGGCAACAAGAAAAGTAATGCTAGAAGCAGCAGAGGTAGTTCTAGATTGCAGAATTCTTCTAATGATAAAAAAGCGGCCGATGATAAAAAGTCTAAGACCAAGAAAAAGAAAGAAAGAGAATTAACAGAAGTAGAAAAGATTTTGATAAGACCGTTCCTGGCGATTAGAAGAGGTCGTTTGAACTATCAAGAGAATTTCAATACCGTCTTACCTGGGTATTTACCAGGGACACAGTATCTGGGTCTAGAGGAAGGTTTCTCTGCTCCTGGATGGGATTTCGTGGCTGGACTACAGCCAGACCAAGCGTGGATAGATGAGGCCGGAGAACAAGGCTGGATAACTGGAGCTTGTCTGCAAAATCATGAAATCACACAAACAAGAAATCAGAATATAACTGCTAACCTAACGGTTGAGCCTTTCAAGAATTTTAGAATTGAGTTTGAAGCAAGTAGGAATGTAACTAGGAATAATTCTGAACTGTTCTTGCAGAATGACGATACTGGAGAGTTTGAACATCTAACGCCAAGAGAAAATGGCTCGTTCACCACTTCATACTTCGCGCTACAAACGCTATTTGGAAATAACAGTCAGGAGGATTATCAAGCTGTATTTGATAATTTCCTAGATAATAGAGAAATCATATCAGGTCGATTGGGAACTGGAGTGCATGATAGAGACAGTACTATTTTTACTGATGGGTTTGGTCAAGAAAATATAGATGTATTGATCCCTGCCTTTCTTGCGGCGTATACTGGTGATGATGCGAATACAGTAAAAGTAGGTTTTGAAAATCAACTGAAAACTTTACCAAGATTGAATTGGAGAGTGAATTATCGTGGCCTAGAAAAAATTCCAGCTTTCGAAAATATATTCAAGAGCTTTACTTTAAATCACAGTTACCGGTCTACCTTGAGCATCAATTCATTTAATACAGATTTGGATTATGATCCAAATAATCCATTCCAAAAGAATGGGATTACTCAGAATTTTTATTCTCGATTTGAAGTTCCACAGATTACTATTTCGGAGCAATTCTCTCCATTATTGGGAGTGGATATGCAGTTTGATAACGAACTATCTTTGAGATTAGATTATAGTAGAGCTAGAGATTTGAGAATGAGTTTTTCTGATTTTCAATTAAGTGAGACGAATACTTCAGAATATACTATTGGATTATCTTATGTAGCGAAAGATGTTATTATCGGATTCTTAAAAGGAGGAGCAAAAAAGCAAAAGTCAAAGGGTAAGAAAAAAGCGAATGATGAGGATAAAGCACCAACAAATGCTGGTGATGATACCCCATTGAATTTTTCTGGAGGCGATGAACCTAGTGACTTGACCTTTACTTTTGATTTTTCTTATCGAGATGATTTGACTGGTAATTTCCGTTTTGGAGATGAAAGTGGATTTGAGATTACAAGAGGGCTTACCTCATTAAGAATATCTCCAGCGGTTGATTATGATGTGAATGATAATCTCAACCTGAGGTTATTTTTTGATTACAGTTTTACAAATCCTAAGATTAGTAATTCATTCCCAATTACTAGTTCACAAGGAGGAGTAGCGGTTCAGTTTACCTTGAACTAGTATCAAGTGGCCTAATTAGAGATATAATAAAGAGGGGATAAGAACAATGAATGTTCTTATCCCCTTTTTTTAGTTGGATAGCTATTTTGTATCTTGCTTCTATGAGGCGTTTGCTCGTTATTTATTTCCTTATTAGCTCTTTAAATCTTTTTTCGCAAATACCAGTTGCAGAAGAACCTTTGCACTATATCTTATATGAGGATGAAGAAATTAGGGTATTAGAAATTATTGCTCTCCCAGGAGATACTGCGCTACTGCATCAGCATGATTATAATTACTGCTATATCGCTACCCAAGGAGGAAAAATGTGGTTGGAGGATCTAGGTAAAGAAAGTAGAAAAGTACTTTTACCTACACACTATGCCGGGGGAAAGTTTAATCTTTCAGAAGGCCCATTTACGCATCGATTTGCCAATATAGACGAGCATGATATTCGTTTCTTCACTTTAGAACATAAGTTGGGAAAGGTCAGTAATACGAGACTCGAGTCTTTATCTCATGATTTTATTCTTGATAGCGATTTGTTTACTATTCGAAAACTACAGTTGAATCCCTTGAGTGCTGCAAAGATCCCTCACAGTGGAACGGTGATCGTGCTAAACCTTTCGAGGCTCCCTTTGGCTTATACTGAAGGTAAAGAGATTGAATATTGGCGCAGATTTACTTCTAAAGAGCCTATCTATATTCAGAATGTATCCCAGGATACGCTACAGTGTGCGATCTTTGAAGTGTATTAATAGCTTGATAGTTATCCGTGCTTGTTTGTTAATGTGCTAACTACCGATAATATTATGATCTAACTTTTTCATTCTCAGCTTCCTACATACGTTCGCTAGGGTAGATGATTGAGGGGTTTTGATGAGGGCTCAAAAAATTATCTAAAATTTGCGGTTGGAGGTAAAGCATTAAAAGGTATAAACACTACTTTTGCTTCAAATAACATCGATAGCACAATTCAATGGATTCCATTACACAGATAGTTTTAGGAGCAGCAGTAGGAGAGGTGGTGATGGGTAAAAAGCTTGGCAATCGGGCTATGGTTTGGGGAGCTATTGCTGGAACTATTCCTGATCTGGATGTACTTGCTAATTTTGTTGTAGATGATATCACCGCACTAGCTTTTCATCGAGCTATTTCACACTCTTTCTTTTTTGCGATTACGGCGCCTGCCTTATTAGCGTACTTAACGGCTGCATTCTATCAGTCAGGAAGTCATCAAAGCAAGGCCTTTAAAATAAGCGCTTCTACGGTTTGGGTCGCAGCATTAGGGGCCTTACTGTTTGGTATAAACTACATACCCTACAGTAGTTCAGGAAAAATAAACTATGTAGTGTTGATTAGTACCATAGTGGGTATGCTAGGTTTTCTACTTATCATTAGCATTAGGTATCTAGGACGTCGCTTAGAGGCTGTGGATCTTAGTTGGCGGGATTGGTATTGGTTGTTTTTTTGGTCCATATTTACACATCCTTTACTAGACTCGTGTACCACCTATGGTACACAGTTATTCCAACCTTTTTCGGATTATAGGGTCGCCTTTAATAATATATCGGTAGCGGATCCTTTTTATACCGTTCCGTTTTTAGTTTGCCTGCTGATAGCCCGAATGTTGACGCGGGGTACGAAGGCACGCTACTGGGTCAATTGGGCAGGAATTATCATTTCAAGCCTTTATATGTCTTGGACCGTTTACAACAAGTTCAAAGTAAATGCGGTCTTTGAGAAGTCTTTGGCTCAGGAGGGTTATGTTTATTCCAGATACACTACCTCTCCTACTATCTTAAATAATTTTTTGTGGACATGTACTGCAGAGGGAGAAGATGAATTTTACCAATCGTTTTATTCTATTCTAGATAATGAACCGATTGTCAAAGAATTCAATGTAATACCCAAAAATCATCATTTGGTTTCTCAGTATCAATCTAGCGAGGACTTCAAAACACTGCGTTGGTTCTCAAAGGACTACTATGGTATCATTAGAAGAAAGGATGGCTTTCTTCAATACAATGATCTTAGATTTGGGATTGCCAATATCAGAGCAAAAGGCGATGCGAGTGACTATATTTTTGGATTCATTCTAAAAGAAGATGCTAACGGAGCTCTGATAGTAGAAGAAGATCGCTCTGCAAGAGAGCAAGATATGGGAGAGCGCTGGAATGATTTGATAGAGCGGGTGAAGGGGATATAGAGGAGTATTAAATTAATTAAAACTTCGATTTTAATCAATTAGATTTCGAATAAACAATACACTCTTCTGTTTCTTGATGTACTTCTCTCTTTTGATGGCGAGAGTCTTCGTCTCATATTCTTCAGTGTGGACAAGTTTCCAAGGCTTTTTGGCTGCTGTATATCCTGTGTTGGAGTTGTTGTGTTTTTCTAGTCTAGATTCTGGGTTTTGACTATAACCTATGTAGTAGGATTGGTCTTTTTGGGATTGTATAATGTAAACGTAGTAGGACATGTTACATAAATATAGTGCTTTAAACGCAAAAAAGCCCAGCCGAAAGGCTGAGCTTAATTATGCGGTCTGGACGAG
>CAKZVJ010000300.1 GCA_937923345.1 uncultured Saprospiraceae bacterium | reverse complement strand
TTGTCAAAAAGAATAACAAATCATGAAATTACACAACCGCGTCAATGGCGAAGAACTTCGTCAGCGTATGCTCGAAAGCAATGAGCCGCGCACTACCTTATCTTTTTATCGCTACTACCAGTTAGGCAATCCTCAAATATTCAGAGACCACATTTATCTGAAGTGGGCAGAGCTCGATGTGTTTGGGCGTATCTACGTAGCGAATGAAGGCATCAATGGCCAGCTGTCTGTCCCTACCAAAAATTTTGAAGCCTTCAAAGCGGTTTTGCAGGAGGTGACATTCATGCAGGATATGCGCCTCAATATCGCTATCGAAGATGATGGCAAGTCTTTTTTCAAACTAAAGATTTTGGTGCGAGAAAAGATTCTTGCGGATGGATTAGATGACAATACTTTTGATGTGACCAACAAGGGGGTGCATCTTGACGCTGCCAAATTCAATGAAATCACAGAAGACCCCAATACGATTTTGGTCGATATGCGCAATCATTATGAGTCTGAAGTAGGGCATTTCCAGGGGGCCATCACTCCAGATGTAGAGACATTCAGATCTTCCCTTCCGGAGATTGAAGATATGCTCAAGGGCAACGAGGAGAAGAACATTGTCATGTATTGTACGGGCGGTATTCGTTGTGAGAAAGCAAGCGCCTACTACAAGCATCGTGGCTTCAAAAATGTATACCAGCTAGATGGCGGTATCATCGAATACGCTCGACAAGTAGAGCAGCAAAAGTTGGACAACAAATTCATAGGCAAGAATTTTGTGTTTGATGAACGTCTTGGAGAGAAGATATCGGATGATGTCATCAGCCAGTGCCATCAATGTGGCGCACCATGTGATGCGCATACGAATTGTGCCAACGACGCCTGCCATATTCTATTTATTCAGTGCCCTTCTTGTGCAGAGAAGTACGCAGACAATTGTTCGCAAAAGTGCAAAGACTTCAGCGCACTCCCAGAAGCGGAACGCCAAGCCTTAAAGCCTAAAATGGAATTCAATGGCACCAAGTTTGGGAAGGGAAGGTACAAGGCGTATCATAAGGAGAAGGGGTTAAAAATGGATTGATTTTTTGCGAACTATCAATTAAGGGTGGAAAATGGAGAGGTGAAAGTTGAGAATGGAGAGTTGAAAGTGGAGAGCTAGATGCCTCATTACTTAAAATCCCTACTTTTACATTTTACATTTAGCATTTTTCTGTTTTACATTTACACCGCTGCTAATATCTAAGTCCTAAAACCTAATCCCTGTTTTTATAGCCCCTTCCGACAAAAAAGTCGGAACCGCGTGATCCGCTTGTACTCACTACGCTATACACCTATTCGGGATATGTCTGACTAGTATTCGCTCGCTCGCTCATCCGTCGTCAGACATTCCTTCATTAGGTGTCTAGCGCAGCTCGTATCGCTACTCCCGCTGGTGCGGAGAGAAGAGGAAAAAATGAAGATTTTCTAAGAATGCTTAGGATAAAGAATAATTTATAACAAGCATCAAGCATCTAAGACTTCTGATTTGGAGACTGAATAAGTACGGTTTTGTATAAAAAATCATGCATTACACCTGTTTTGAAGCTATATTGAATGAATTTTCATGCAATCTATAAAGGATCATAGATATTGATTTTTACCAGACTTCTAATACCCAATGCTACTTCTTCTGGTGCAATGATTTCAAATTATTGCCACTATTTTCAATTATTGGCATAAATTATATTTCAAATTATTGCCACTATTTTGTATATTTGGCATAAATTGGACATCAATGCCAAAGATTATTGAAAATAAGTTGATTGCGGAATTTAAAGAAAAAGAGGCTTTTTCAAGAGAAGAGCTCTATTCTTTTTTTAGCTATTATGAACCTGATCTTAAAGAAAACACACTGGCATGGAGAATATACGACCTGAGGGAAAAAGGCATTATTAGAACTGTAAAAAGAGGATGGTATACAATAAGTTTTAAGCCCAAATACAAACCAATTATCTCCGCAGAATTGCAAAAGATAAGCAAACTTATGTCGGAGCGTTTCCAAGATTTGAAATATTGTGTATGGGAAACAGCTTGGCTCAACGAATTTCTACAACACCAATCTAGTAAGTTTATTGTCATTGTAGAAATAGAGAAAGGCTTTGAGCAAGAGCTATATTTCTATCTCAAGGACAATTTCAAACATGAAGTATATTTGAATCCTCATGAAAAAGAAATAAATTATTATATAGCAGAAAGCCAATTGGCAATCGTAACCAAAAAGTTGATTACAAGATCACCAATAGCAAAACAAAGCATCAAAAATCACAAAGTATACTTTCCGCATCTTGAAAAGATACTAGTAGATTTATTTTACGATGAAAAGTTATTCTATCTCTATCATGGTTCTGAGATGATCTACTTATTTGAAAATGCATTTAAGTATTATTCGATTAATTATACGCGCTTGTTCAGTTATGCAAAGCGAAGAGATAAAGAAGAAAGATTTATGGCATACCTAAACAAAAATTTAGAACATGTAATAATTGATATATCGGAATGATAAAAGAACATTGCTATACAGTAGAATGGCTAAAGAGCTTTAAAAAACAAAAAGAGCACAAGTCTATCCAAGTTGATATCCTAGAACGCATGATTTATGCACTTCACTTATTAGAAAGACTAAAGCATAACGAGCTTGAATTTACTTTCAAAGGGGGGACAAGTTTAGTCCTCCTTCTTGAGGAAGGTACACGATTTTCGATAGATATCGATATAGTTTGTGATTTGGAAAGAGCAAATGTTGAAGAAATATTGGATAATGTAATTAAAGACTCCCGATTCTCGGAGTATAAGATAGATGAGCATAGGAGTTATAAGCCAGGCATACCAAAAGCGCACTATAAATTTCTATTCGACTCCGTTGTAAATCCTAGAGTGCAAGGTGGTATTCTGCTCGATATTTTAATAGAGAAATCCATTTACCCTGAAATAGTTGAATCGAAAATAGATACAAAGTGGATCGAAACAGAAGGAGAGACTACCGTAAACACACCCTCTATTCCTGCAATCACAGAAGATAAACTCACGGCTTTTGCTCCAAATACTATTGGTATACCTTACAAAAAGGGAGGGCATGATGCAACTACTGAAATAGCAAAGCAGCTGTACGATCTAGGACGACTCTTTGAAAATGTAAGTGAAATGGCTGTCCTAGTGGAAAGTTTCAAACGCCACGCTGAGCAAGAAATAGGATTTAGAAAGTTTAAAAATAAGGAGTATGATATTACTCCAAATGATGTGTTAGTTGACACTATAGAAACATGCCTCACAATAGCGCGAAGAGAAAAGAATCCAAGCGATGAAACTAAGAATAACTTCAAGCTTTTAGAAAAAGGTATCAGGTCATTCGGTGCGGGATATCTCATGCAAGGTCACTTTAGAATAGAAAATGCGCTTGCAGCCTCTGCAAGAGTGGCATACCTTGCAGCTAAAATATTAAAGAATGATATGACTTCAGTAGAGCATTACGAAGGTCAAGAAATAAATAACCTCACGATTGAGTCAGCAGATTATGCGTTTATAAACAAACTGAAAAAACAACCGGATAAGTCCATATTCTATTATTGGTATATGGCAGTTAATATTTTAATCCAAGAATAAATGATCACAGGAGAATTAAAATCACAAGTAGATAAAATATGGGACGCCTTTTGGACAGGAGGAATATCTAATCCATTATCCGTAATAGAGCAATTTACCTACTTGCTTTTCATACGAAGACTCGATGAAAGACAGTTGCGCGAAGAAAATAAAGCCAACACTACAGGAAAGCCCATACAAAACGTCATATTCACCAAGAAGCAGAAGCGACTCCGTTGGGGCTCTTTGGTCAATGAGGAGCCGCAAAACATGTTTGACCTCTTCACCAAGCCTATCGTGGACAATATGACGGTCTTTGATCATATGAAGCAAGTTGGAAACTCCGCAGGCGTATTTGCGGAGTTTATGAGTAAGGCAAATTTTATCATTGCTACGCCTAGACTCTTAGATCAAGTAGTGCAGTTGATCGATAAGATCGACATGAAGAATAGAGATACCAAAGGAGATCTCTATGAATACATGCTGTCCAAGATTGCCTCTGCCGGTACCAATGGTCAATTCCGTACCCCTAGGCACATCATCAAGATGATGGTCGATATGACTCAGCCCCAAAAGGATGACGTGATATGCGATCCCTCTTCGGGCACAGCGGGCTTTTTAGTGGCCGCAGGAGAATACTT
>CAKZVJ010000299.1 GCA_937923345.1 uncultured Saprospiraceae bacterium | reverse complement strand
TAATTGATTTCAAGTATTGGAAAAATAGATAGTTATACCCTTCGCAAAATGGTTTGGGACTTTTCTACTTTTTATTATGGGCAATCCCTGCGTTAAAAATTTGCTGTGATACACTGGCATCGAAGCAAATTTTTGCCTTGGCTTTGCCCATAATAAAGTCGTATAAATTGTCCCAAACCACATTCCGAGGGGTATAAAGCCCGCTCTAATCTCTTCATTAAAGAATATTTAGCATCATTTCCGAAAATTGGCAGAATCTATGTCGTTTTTACTGCTGTATTTAGCCTTATAGTACTGTGTTTGGCCTTGATTGCGGAATAAAAGTGTATATTTAGGTACAAAAATCAAAACAACTAACATGGTTTTCTTACTTGTACTATTAGTGCTGCACTTTGTCTTGGCCTATGCAGTAAAAATCAATTCTGACAATTACTTAATTGTTTCCATCGCTAACATCATTGTATTATTGATTGGCTACAAAGTAGCAGATGGTTATTTTAGTCATTTTGCCGCTTATCATCCGTGGATGACATTTGTGGTGGTGGTGGGTTTAGCGACCCTAGCAGGCATGCACTTTATGAAGAACGTCAGGCAATTGCAAAGGTAGTTTTATGCTTCTAGGGAGAAAAACTGTGGTGACTTGTACACGATAGCAAAGCCTAAGGTGTCCTCCCGATATTCGGGACAGGTTAAGGTGGTTTCGCACACGATAGACAAGGTTCTTGAAAGATCCCCTAAGCCAAATCTCGCTTCAACAATATCCACCTAGCAATCAAATATAGCAAGACGGCCCATACTCCCATTATCAGCGCATCATCCAACGCTAAAGTCGTTTGCGTTTCTTTAAAGGCATACTTGGTCCAAGGCATAGGGACAATATTAGATATCGCCTTCATGGGGAGAATATTGGCTAATAGCTCCAACTTATATTTATAGAATAACAAGACACTAGCGATAGGTTCGATTACAAAAATGTAAAAGACCAAAATCGAGATAGTTATACCAGGTCGTTTTATCAACATCGAAATGACAAGGCAAAACAATTGAAAGACTACGAGGTGTAAAAAGTAGGCAGGTAAAAACTCCAGATGCAAACTGATATAATGCCAGCCCTGCGTAGGAGAGTAAAGAAATCCAAAAATCAATCCCACAAAAAAGGTGGCTACACTAATCACCAAAGACAAGATCATAATGAAGCCCAGCTTAGACCACAGAAGTTCACTACGGCTCAATCCATCGATCACGTTTTGTTTGATGGTGCCATAGGTGTATTCATTATTGATAGAAATGACCATAATGAAACCCAGTAGAATAGAGAAATTCATATAGCTCCAGGTCAAGTTTTGCCAGATATCTACGAAGTCGTAGAAAGGCATTTGGTTTGCGGGGATATCCCAACCCATCATATTTTCCCCTATGGAGGTCAAATAGTTCAGTAATACTCTAAAACCAATCGGCATGGCAAAGAGGAATAGAATAAACAATCCCATTAGTACCCAGAAATATTTGGTGTTCCTAAGTTTGAAAAATTCTATGTCGAGTAGTCTAAGCATTTTCTGAGAGGATTTCCATGAATTGTTGTTCAAGACTCTTTTTGATTTCTGAAAGGTGAGTCAAATAAACGCCCTTCTCTGCACAGTATTTATTCAGTTCTGCCATATCAGTGTTCAGGGTGAACTTGACCTCTAGCTTATCTTTGAGCCAACGCTCAGAAATGTAAGCAGGATGATTTTGTATGATTAACTGTAGCGTCTCCAAATCCCTTGAGGCCATTTCTACAATGGCTTCATCGCCAAATCCATCTTCAACTTTTCCTTGATATATCTTGTTCCCTCTTTGGAGAATGGCAAATTCCGTACACACTTTTTGTACTTCATCTAAAAGGTGACTGGCTAGGATAATCGTTTTTCCAGATTGAGCGATGTCAATAATCAATTGCCTGATTTCGGATATACCTTTCGGGTCGAGTCCATTGGTCGGTTCATCTAGGATGAGTACTTCTGGGTCAGCAAGTAAGGCAGCTGCAATAGCCAGCCTTTGCTTCATTCCCAAAGAATACGTTTTGAAAGAGTCATTTTTTCTTTCTATCAAACCGACTAAAGTAAGCATCTCGTCGATGCGATCTGTGGAAACCTCCTTAATCTTGCATACAATCTGCAAATTTTTAACCGCTGAAAAAGTGGGATAGAAATTAGGCTTCTCGAGAATGGCGCCGATTCTTTTGCGATGCTTGTGGTTCCCTCTTTCTCCAAACCACTTAAAACTTCCACTCGTAGGATTGGTTACGCCTAGTATCATACCTAGTGTGGTACTTTTTCCACTTCCATTAGGGCCAAGCAATCCAAACACAGTCCCAGCTTTAATCGACAAATTGAGCTGGTGGACTGCTGTCAGTTTTCCATAGTCTTTATGGAGCTTGTCTATTTGGAGAACTTTCATTTGGAATTGGATTTATATGGCTAGTATTAATGCTTTTCTTCTTTAGTTTCTTCCACTACCTTTTCTTCCATCTTCTTTTCAACCTTATTCTTGAAGTTACTTGGAATCATGCTTTCTAGCTGTTCATAGTTTAAGCTGCTAAGCGACTCGATATACTTGAGGTCAAGGGTGCCTTTCATTTCCATCGCACCGGCGTATCCATCTGTCATGAAGGTCGTCACCCAGGTGCTTTTTCCATTTCTTGACTCTAGTTCGTAGGCATTGCATTTGTAGTCTTTATTGTTGAAAGACATGATCATTTCAAAGCCCTCTGCTTTTACACCTTTATCTATGGTGTAGAAAGTCTGCTTAGCATCAGCGCCTACGTGCTCGGACAAAGCCATCTTGATGTGGTCCAAATCTCTGATCAACATGTTGAAATCTGGGTTCTGATCTTTATTCATAACTCTGATTACACTTTGGTATAAAAAGGCTTTATATCCAGTGGTGGTGTCAGAAAATTCGCTTACTGTTTTACTCTGGGCAAAGGTCATAGAGACGATGCAAATCATAGCGAAAACAGTTGAAAGTATTTTTTTCATGATCTTAGATATTTAATTTCTTATGAGTTAATTGTAGGTTACTGTAAAACAATTATTTTCTTATTCATTCTTACCTCGCCCATATTGATTTGTACAACATAAGTTCCAGGAGTCAAGCCGTTTACATTCAAAGATTGTCTCGTGCCATTGGCAGCCAATTCTCTTACCACCTTGCCATCGATGTCGATAATGGATATCTGGCCATTTGACATGTCCACTGGAACGTCTACAGTTATCGATCCATTGGTGCTAACAGGATTAGGGTATACTTTGAAACCCTCGATATTGTTTTTGAAAACCTTCTCAAAGCTTTCATCAAGATTGCTACTTTGTACTTTGTTGATTACCTTTCCTATTTCTTCCATTCTGATTTGCCCCATCAAAGAAAAAGCGATAAACGTTTCTTCTACTTTTCCAATCATGATTACTTCCTGCACAAAACCATTGGCTTCATGTACTTTGATAATAATCTTTTCATTCTTAGTGCTGATGCGCATCAATTCTTCATGAGAGTCAGCTACCAGTTTCAAGGCAGACTTGTATTCTGTAAATGCATTTGGAATATCTTCTCCGACAATCATGTTGAATGATTCAATATTGGAAATCATATCTTTAAATTCCTTGAATTCTGCATCGGCTTCATCTATTTCGATTTGGGCAACGATCTCAAACATTTTTCCTGTAACGGAAATAGTAGTGAAATCATCAGAATTTTTGAAGTGGCTAAAGTGCTTGTCGATTATGTTTTGTGCATTAGTAAGGTTGACAGAAAATATCAAGACGAATGCAATTAGTATATTTTTCATTGTTGAACTGTTTTAATAATTTTTAAAAATTTCACCTCGCGATAGTGGTTTCAATTTACACCTAGATGACGCCCTCAAAAAATGAAATGTTACAGGAATCTTAAGATTACCCGACTAAAGATAGGATGAATAGGGCAAATGCTCTTTTATCTTCGACCAAATTAACATATTGTTAGATGATTGCTCCTTCTCTTATTCTTAGAATTTAACATTGTGGAATTTTTTATTGATTTTGGGATGAAATAATCTTAATATCTACTCTGGATTATGCTGCTACATATGGTTAAACCTTTATGGAGTGACAGAAAGAGGAGATCCCTTTGACTACTATCCAAAACAATTAAGCAGATTAAGTTTTATATTTGAAAGATAGTTTGAGGATATGAATAAGAATATAAAACATACAAAGCATACTTCACTGATTAAGCCTTATCATGGCATATATGGTAGGCGAGAGTGGACATTTATAGGCGCTCCTTGTGACGTTATCCATACGTACTGCAATGCGTTGATCAATACATATACCCAATATAAGATGTCTTTCGTAGACGCAGCACACCAGTCGGACGATCAAAGAAAAGTAAATTCTGCTCTAAATTATGTAGACAATATAAGCCATAACACATTGGAGTGGGAAGGTGGTTTTGATACCTACAAAGCACATAGCGTCCTCAATGAACAAGATATAGTCTTGGTCAATGGAAATCACTTTAAAGGCAATAATCAAATTGTTTTCATTCACCCTAAGAAGAAAAAATCTTTACAAAAGAAGTTAGATAGATTGACTAGCGTGCGCTTATTTATTCTTTGTGAAGGCGAAGAAAAGATATGGGACTTTCTAGAAGCGGGTTACTCAGAGGTGCCCGTTGCAAAATTTGAAAATAAAGAGGAACAACATTCTTTTTTCAATGGTGAATTTGCAGCTACCATTGCGCCACTTTGTGGTTTGGCATTAGTAGGTGGGAAATCTACTCGCATGGGTGAAGATAAAAGTCAATTGGATTATCATGGCCTTCCGCAAAAAGAATATGTCAAAAAAATAATGGCTTCCCATGTTGATATGGTTTACATATCTGATGCTCGAAGCAAAGAGAAGTCCAATGAGGTCTTGGTAGATACATTTACTGGCTTAGGACCATTTGGGGGGATTTTATCTGCTTTTAGACGATTTCCAGAAAGGGCTTTTCTAGTTATCGCTTGCGACCTGCCATTAGTAAATGAAGAGGCGGTACAATATCTGATCTCTAAAAGAAACCCTTCCAAAGTAGCGACGACTTTCTTGAATCCTCAAACAGGATTTGCAGATCCACTTTTTACAATTTGGGAACCGAAGTCTTATTTGATTTTGCTTCAGTTTTTGGTGCAAGGTTACGCTTGCCCAAGAAAAGTGTTAATCAACTCTGATGTGGAGCTTTTAGATTTGCCTAATGAAAATTGGTTGCGCAATGCGAATACGCCAGAAGAGCGTTCAGCGATTGAAAAATTGTTAGCATAGGGTAGGGTTTGCTAATAGGCTCATCTAGCGTGTGCGAAACCACCAGAGTTCACCAAAGTCGAATTACGCATACGCAAGTCACCAGAGAAAACTAAGATGACTTGTACATGATAACGAAGCATGAGGTGCGCCCCGAGAATCGGGACTGAATTTGATATTTTCTTCAGTGCCTGCTTAGCATTGCACATTGAAAATTGTTTTTTGCACACACCTGCTTAGCAATTGATCATTGAAAATTGCGCATTGAAAATTGATTATATTCTTCCGCCTTCATCTTCAGCACCTGTCTTTCTTTTTCTCGACTTTACTTTTTGATTTCCAAAGTTGTGGGTGTAGCTTACTCGTAGACGGCGAGAATCCCAGCCCCCAAAACCTGTATTAACTAATCCACCAGATGTCACGTTGGCTTTCCAAACACTAGTGAATAGAATATCGCTGTAGTTAATTTTTAAGCTTCCCTGATTCTTGAAGAATTTTCTTTGGAGGCCTAGGTTTAAGGCGCCCATAGGGCCGGTTTCGAAATTTCCTCCCCAGACGCCACCAGCGCTAAACCAGCCAGATAGTTCAAAAGAAAAATCTTTTGGTAGCTTGAATGTCTGTTGTGAATATAGATTAAAAGCAGGGCGCACTATGTCAACTACATTGTCGTTTCCAAATACGCCTTGATTGCTGACTACGGATCCAGTGATACTAGTAAAAGAACTCCACCATTCAGTGATGGTAAATGGAGCGCTGATGTTTAAGCTGATGTTTTCTTGTGATCCTAGATTCTCCCAGAAGAAGCGCTCTCCAGTGGGAATGCTGGGTTCGTCTCCCTCGACTTCGATGGCTTCCGAAAAACGGGTCATCAAATCAACGGTTCTACTGTATTTGAGTACAGTATTGATAGAATAATTGTAGGTATGCGACAATTGAATATTGGTGGTGTACTGTGGTCTCAAAAATGGATTGCCAGAACTGGTGGTTTTATCGTTGATAAAATTGACAAATGGATTTAGGTTTTGATAATTGGGTCGATCTAAGCGACGACTAATTGCCAAGCCTAGACTATTTTTTTGATTGACTTGGTAGCTTACGCCGGCAGATGGAAACAAGTCTATATATTCTAATGGCACGATACTGTCTTGTCCTATTTGGGTCAAGCGTCCTTCGGTAATCGATGCTTCTGTTCGCAATCCAAGATTGTAAGACCACTTCTCTTTTTTCCAATCGTAATTTACGTATGCGGCGTTCACATTTTCGGTGTACGCGAAATCACTACTTCTATTGGTGTTGAGTGTGGTGTTGCCATTTACGGTGTTGAAAAATTCGAATTCATTGTCTGTATCTACAAACGATGTTTTTGCTCCAACGCCTAATTTTCCGATGCCTACATTTTTTTCAAAATCCACTCTTGCAGTGAAAATGTCTATTTGCGTTTGTTGCTGATCTGAGTTGTTGGTTTCGTTTCTCTGTAAGATAATCTCAGGAGTAGAGTAAAAATTGAAGTATTCATTACTTGCTTCAGAATTATAACTACCATAGTTGAAATCAAAATTCCAAAATAAATCTTTCTTACCTTTTATTTGATAATTTATGTTGGCGTCGAATCGATTTCTTGTGCTCTTCTCTAGCGTCTCTGCAATCAGTAAACTGTCTACCAAAGCGCGTGTGGTTAGGGCTCCTATTTCTGTAGTGCTGAAACCGTCGCCCGTGTTCTCGCCGATATTTCCACTCACGATAAATCCAAGGGTGTGATTTTTGTTGATAAAAAAGTCTGTACCTAATCTCAGATTGTGTCCAGAGCCATCCTTGAAACGATCTAGGTCCTGATCATAGAACAGTCCTTGCTGCTCACGGTCCAAATTTTCAAAACTGAAAGAGGCGTTATCATCATAGCCGTAACTCCCAAAAATATTGTAAAACTTGTTGCGATGATTGAGCTGTAACTGGCTGCTCCAATCTTCGACTCTACCATTTCCGTAGTTGCCTGTGATAGAACCATTGGTGCCAAAGTTTTTGTTTTTCTTGAGCTTGATATTGATGATGCCTGCGTTTCCTTCTGCTTCAAATTTTGCAGATGGATTGGTGATGATTTCTATATTGTCTATATCTGATGCATTCAGTGAACGCAAGTAATTTGCTAAATCTGTTCCGCTTAGTCTCGCGGGTCTATCGTTGATGTATATGCGGACGCCTCCTCTTCCCATTAATGTTACATTTTCGTTATTGTCAAGTACGACACCTGGAGATTTACGCAATAGTTCTAAAGCATTGCTTCCGCCTGCCCCAATACTATTCTCTACATTGAAAACGATTTTGTCTGGTCGTACTTCTATCATGCGACGCTCAGCAGTAACGACTACTTCATCTAGGTCATTGCCAGCACTTGTCAGTCTGATGACTTCCATCGTCTTCTTTTGTGAAGCACCAAGTGAAAATACACTACTGGTATATTCTTCCATTCCTACATAACTTATTTTGAGAAAGTAGTCTCCAGCGGCGATGTTAACAAAAGTATATTTGCCTGTCTCATCCGTCAGTTCTGCCTTAGCTAATAAACTATCGGAGGCATTATGTAATAAGATGTTTGCATATAGAAGAGGATCTGCATTTTCTTCAAGGGCCACTCCAGTAATACTGTTCTGAATATTTTGAGCATGCAGCGTCATTAAGAATACTACTGAGAATAGGAAAGTATATAAAACTTTTTTCATGCGATATATTTGTTATTTTTTAGAGCCACAAAGGTAGCACTTCTGATCTTTAAGAATGGTCGCCGCAAAAATGTTAACAATATTTTTAGAAAATAAATTTGTCTGACGAGATACTCCTTTTGCGGGACAAAAGTGGCATATTTTGCTATAAGTTAGTCAATGTATGGGCTAAATTCCGAGATTGGCGAATCTTCGCTTTTTTTCTTCTCTTGATTTTTCTATCAAATGGACAAGGCACCTAAGGCTGTGTTTGCGTGTTTATAGGTTTGTTTTATTTGATATACTTGTCTACTCTCAAAAAAACATCCCAATACTTTTCCTTATTCATCTCAGACCAATGTATGTCAAGGTGCCGGTATTGAAAGGTTTGAATCTGGCAGACTAAAATGAGAGTAGTGAGTAATACTCCCCAGATTTGTTTCTGGGCTTTTGTTTTTAATTCATTGAGGGTAATTGCTAGAAGA
>CAKZVJ010000298.1 GCA_937923345.1 uncultured Saprospiraceae bacterium | reverse complement strand
TAGCAATCCTTCTTCTATCTCTTTGCGGTATTGCTCGTCTGGTATAATGTCTGATAATCTTGGTCTTTTCTTGTTCTTCATGTCAACAAATTTAATTGATTAATTAATATTTTTGTTGACACACTTTTTTGGATAGTCTCTTTACGTCTTATAGAACTTCTTACGTACTAGAAAATTCGCTTGATCCAATTAAATTTGATATTGATGATTTACCAATACCAGATGAAAATTTATCTACTTTATTAAATCCTGACAGAATTATCCAAATAAATCCATGGATATTCAAATTTGAACCAGCTACGGAGCAAATATTTGCTTTGCATTCAGATGATATTAATTTGCTAAGTGTTCTTAAGGAAAACAATGAATTTAATGATTTCCCAGAGATAAGAACTTTTTCATACGATGATGAAGTATTTGCTATTTTAAACCAAGAAGCTGAAGTAAATGCAATTTTCGGCTGTAATGAAAAAAAAGCCAGTGGACGTAATGATAAGGATAATAAAAATGATTACGATCCTTGTAATGACAACGATTGGGATCTAAGGCTTGAATATGATAGGTTTGGAATTAAAGAATCAGTTTGGATACGATTTAAATACAATACAAATAATCATTCCGATGATAGGACCCTATTCGATTTTAATTATGATGCAGAAATGACGCCAAAATGCGAGGATAAAATTAAAAAAGATAGATTCTGGGGAGACCAATCAAAATGCTCTCCTTTAATTCAAATGCATTATAGAGACAATAATCATAAACTTAGACTATATAATGAATCAAGAGCCTTATCGGGGTACACAGTTAGGGGTAAAGTGAGAGCTGTATCTAGGTGTTCTTATTATGGAAATAGAGCTTGTCATACCTCAGGGCTACTAGTCCCTACTATAACTCCATTATGCATTTCATCAGGTGACGGATGCGATTAAACGTTGAGGGAATGCAACACAAATTTTTTACTTTTTTATTGTTCTCTATGCTTTTGAGCACATCTTATGCTCAAGAGCATAGTTTGCAATTTTTTCTAAATACAACATCAAGTGTCAATTTTTTTGATCGGAATTCGGATTTAGATGAAACCGTAAGTATACCTTTTAGAGAAACCATTGCATTTGAATATGGATTACTTTACAGAAAGCGAATCAAAAAAAGTAATTTCCGATTTAAGATTGGTGTTTTGAATAATGATTATAAAGTGACTATAAGGCGACGTGTATCTAGCCCTACTTCTCCCGAGGTTAGTACACGTTCTGCCGGAAGTGTAGATGGACATATAGTGTTTCCATTGGGATTAGCATATTATCGTACTCTTAAAAATGATAAGGCCATGCAATTTGGGATAACATACAATTTAAGAATCGTCGATAGACCATCAATGGGCATCTTTGTACGAGGTTGTAATGAAGAATGTTTTATGCCTTTAAAGGAGTTTAATTATTTGATTAGTGGGAGCTTACACTCTAGCGTTGGGGTGAACTATGAACTAGATTTGTGGAAATCAAAAAACGGTAGGAATACATTAGGGTTGAATATTGTTGGCGTCCTAGGTCTGCAGCCAATAATACAAACTGTAAGTACACTGGACCTGGCTGATGGTTCCTCTAAAGAATTTCTTGTGAACTACAATGGTACTTACTATGGATTAGGGTTGATATATACCAGAGCATCCGAGGATAAATTTTCGGATATGTTTAAGTTTAGGTAGGATTTGTAATTAGCTAACTAGTTTTTTGTGACTTTGTCCTTTGTGTTTTGATGGGGGGAGAATCACTTTTCGAGGCCTGTTTTAGAATGGGATGAAACGCTGCTAGGATGGGTTAGGTGCGAGAAGTTTGAAGTGAATGTTTTTTATGGCCTCACTGCATGCGACAAATAGCTTGTCCCGATTCATCGGGGTGTTTGTCGGCTCCTTCGTTATTTTGGTCCACTGGACCAAAATTGCTACGCAACACTCAGGTTATTATTGATAGGCTTTGTGCGAACAGCTTTAGGGTGCTCGTTATGCTTGGCTGTATTGCATGCCGACAAATAGCTTGTCCCGATTCATCGGGATGTTTGTCGGCTCCTTCCCTAAAAAAGTCCACTGGACTTTTTTTGCTACGCAACGGTCAGGATATTATTGATAAGCTTTGTGCGAACAGCTTTAGGGAATTAACTATGCCTGGGGGTGTTGCGAGCCTCGGCAAGTTTGCCTCGGTTCCTTCGTTATTTTGGTCCACTGGACCAAAATTGCTACGCAACACTCAGGTTGTCATTGATAAGCTTTGTGCGAACAGCTTTAGGGTGCTCGTTATGCTTGGCTGTATTGCATGCCGCCAAAGGGTTTTGTCAGCTCCTTCGTTATTTTGGTCCACTGGACCAAAATTGCTTCGCATCACTCAGGTTGTCATTGATAAGCTTTGTGCGAACAGCTTTAGGGAATTAACTATGCCTGGGGGTATTGCGAGCCTTGGCAAGTTTGCCTCGGTTCCTTCGTTATTTTGGTCCACTGGACCAAAATTGCTTCGCAACACTCAGGATAGCATTAATAGGTTTTGTGCGAACAGCTTTAGGGTGCTCGTTATGCTTGGCTGTATTGCATGCCGACAAAAGTTTTTGTCGGCTCCTTCCCTAAAAAAGTCCACTGGACTTTTTTTGCTACGCAACGGTCAGTCGCCATCGTCACCTTGAAATTTGACGTATTCATATTCGTCTTCGTCTTCTACTTCAAATTCGGGAATGCCTTCGTCTAGGTGGGCCTGTATAAGTTCATCTTTAGGACTAGGCTTTGGGGCAGGCTTTGGCGCTTCCTTTTTGGGAGCAGTTTTTACGGTGTTTGCAACCACTGTCGAAGTTAGGTCGAAGGCCCCAAAGGATTCTTCAAGCACCCGTCGGATGCGTTCCTTTTGTACTTTACTGGTTTCAAAGTTTCTTTGTACTGCAGACTTATTTCTATTGACATTAAAGTCATCTGTTGTGCCTGTAACTGTATAGTGAAGATCAAAAATGTTTTTACCTAATTTCTTTTTAGGTCGCCTAGATTTGTCATGCTTTACAATCTTGTCTTTTAACGCTTGCATAGCGTTGGTTTGCACATTGTAGCTTATGTCATGGTCAAAGCTATGGTTGCCACTGACATTCAAATTGAGCGCATTGTTTTGGATGAACATCACAGGGATATGAATCTTGCCCCGCTTGATTTCGAACCAGTTTTCTAAGGCAGTGAATTTGATTCTATCTAGGTCGTCTCGCTTGACATATTTGCCAAAATCATCGAGTAGTTCAAAATCTATAAGTTCTCCATTTTGAATTTCTAGGCCGGCGTATACATGTAGTGCATCCGTGAGGAATGTGCCTTGCTCATCAAAAAATGCATTGATTAGCATGTTGACATTCATGCGGCCTCTTAGGTTATCATCGGTGATCGTTTCTTGACCAAAATTTTCTGCTTGGTCAAATAATTTACGTACGTTTATCTTTTTGCCTTCAATCTGTGCGATTAGCTTTGGGCGCTCTTGGAGGTATAGTTCTCCTTCTACATTCATTTCTCCATCCATAGCGTCGATGTCTCCATCGATGGTCATGACATCGTCTTCGAAGTCTACACTTCCCTCAAAATCAGATCCTTGTAGGTCATTGAAATGGAGCGCGGCAATTTCAGCATCAAATGTACCATCCAGGAATCCACTTAATTTAGAGTGCCAGCCATGACCGTGTTCTTCATCGGTACTGCTTTCTTCGGAGTTGGCAAATGCTTCCATCAGCTGATCAAGATCCATATTTTTTGAGGTCAATTTGGATTCAAATTTCAACTGCACATTTTGGGAGTTGGTAGAGTCTGCAAATAGGACAGGGAGTAAATTTTTGAAAACGCCAGAAAATCTAGCATCGCTATCGGCGCCTTCCAATTGGAGTGTTCTGACACCAATGTTATTTCCATTAAGAATTAAGCTTCCCTTACTGGCTGTGAAAGGATAGTCGTTGATGCTTAGCTGTGCATTATCAAAAATAATTTCACCACCGATCTTCACTTTAGAAATGCTGGAAGTAGAGCTCATGTATTTTTGCTTACCTTTTAGTTTGAGGTCTTTAAAATTTAGCGCGCCTTTAGCGTCTGTGATATTGTCCTGCTTAAAATACTTATACAAAGATGCTACTGGAATACTGCCGTCCAATTCTAAATCAATAAAGGGGTCTTCCATATTGGAGACTACTAATTCCATCTGAGTTGGTTTCTTCTTGAAGTATCCTTTAAAGTCTGAGATGGAAAGCACGCTTGATTCTAGGTTTCTATTTTTACCATTGGTAAAACCAGCACGCATAGAGACATTCGTCAAGGGAGCTTCAAAGTAGGGGCTTTTTATTTTGCCCTTCTTTAGAAAGAGTTTTGCATCAAAGGCCGGATTCTTGGTCGCCGTTTTCTGTCCTTTGTAAGTAAAGTCAAAAGCAAAAGTGCCTGTACTGGTCAGTCCTCTAAATGATTCTATGTACTGTGAGGGAAGTAGGGTAAGGGCAGTAGCTAAATTGCCAGCCTTGGAGTGTGACTTTAGGTCGTAAATAAAGCCTTTTGAGTCCGCTTCAATATCTCCCGTGATATCAAATTCATTGTCATCAATTACTAAGTTTCCTTTTTTGAAGGTGTACAGATTTTTGGTCATATCTATGTCTAGGACAAAATCAAAGTCAATTTGATTGCCAGCTATAAACCGATAGTCACCTACATCAAGAAAGTGACTTTCTGCAGTTCCTATACTCTCTAGGGCGTACATGTCAGAAGTGAAGTCCCCATCAAGAGTAGCATCTTTCAAAAGCATTCTGCTGGTGATGTCTGTATTTTTATTGGTGTATATGACCTCTATATTAGAAAGAATGGCTTCTTCTATTCCCATCTTGAATTCATCAGAGCTTTCCTTATCGCTTGACTTAAACACTTTGTAGTTGGGTACCCCTTTGCTATTGATGTAGATAGAAAGTGTACCATCCTGTATAAGAATGGACTGCACATTAATTTTGGACTGGATTATATCTTGCAGCGAAAGTTTGAAGGACAGTGAAGAGGCCTCTACGAAAGGAGCAGTACTGTCAAAGGTGCCATGGAGTATAACATCATTAAATTCTGCCGATACATATGGAAAACCTTTGATGAGGGACAAGTGAAAAGAGCCTACCGTCAGCTCAGTTTTGAGTTGCGCGTTGATTTCTTGGATCAATCGCTCTTTGATCTTGTCTTCGAAGAAATACCCAATGGCAACAGAAGCCAGGGTGATGATAAATAAAACCCCGAGGATCCACTTACCTACGGTGACCAGGATAGAAGAGCGTTTTGGTTGTTCTTCCATTGGGAATTGCGGGATTGTATTGTTAATGTCTGATATTGGAGATTCCATGTCTACCTTAATAATTACGTGTCCAGAATGCTTTGTTTCAATTCACAAGTAGAAGTCTTGGCTAAATTAATAAGTAACAAAGCTGAATGAATTTCTTATTGTTTAGCGTATCACTCCGAATGAAAGGGAGACCTATTTAACAAGAACTGGTTCTGTTTCTTGTTATATACTGTCGTTAAATATATAAATTTTATATATAACGATGATTGTAAGAAGAATATTTTTGAAAAAGTGGTTGATTTTCAGTCAAAAAGGAGATAGAGTGGGAATGCAAAAGCCACCTAAATTTCGACACTGCGAATCTGAAAACGGTATATTTTGATGGTATAGAACCAATATAAAAGGCCTTCATATTGCTATGAAGACCTTTAAAGTGTGGGTGATGAGAGATTCCCTGCCTGGCTGAAGCCATTCAGACAGGGAACTGCCGCCCCTCTAGGTGAGAGCGGGCTACTCAGTATCAAATAGTAAAGTGGGATGAAGTATTAGGAAACAAAAAAGGCCTTCATATTTCTATGAAGACCTTTATCTGTGGGTGATGAGAGATTCGAACTCCCGACCCTCTCGGTGTAAGCGAGATGCTCTGAACCAGCTGAGCTAATCACCCTTTTTCCATTAAGGAACGCAAATATACTTGCACTCAACATTGTTTGCAAGTTTTTAGAGATATTTAAATTAGGCGATGAATATTGCACTTCAGTAGCCGGGTAGAAGCAGGTATAGATACATGATTTTGTTAATCATTATATAATCCACTGTTAACAAGGCTCAAAGCATGCGTAAAAGGACATATAGGATGCTAATATTTGCGTACATTTGTCAGTTGAAGATATGAAAAACGCCTAAAAAGCTTGGAATAAATTCGTCAAACTAAAACGATATTCCAGCGTATTAAAATGAAAACCATCTTTTATTACAATTAGATATGAATAATTACCACAAAATAGTAAATGCAGCAGGGTGGATCGTATTCGCCATTGCATTCACAGTTTACTTTTTCACAGTTGAGAGAACAGGGAGTTTATGGGATTGCGGTGAGTTTATCACTGGGGCTTATAAGTTAGAGGTGGTTCACCCACCTGGAGCAGCTTTATTCCTTTTGATTGGAAGAATATTTACCATGATTGCAGATATGTTCTCTGATGATGGAGCAGTTATTTCCCACTCTGTGAATATTTTATCGGGGATGTGTTCCGCATTTATGGCTATGATGGTTTGTTGGATTACGATTATTCTTGGTAGAATAATGCTGAAAGATGGACGGGAGGAAATGCCAACGGATACGGAAACATTAGCATTGGGTTTTGCGGGAGCTGCTGGAGGTTTGACGGCTGCATTTTGTACTAGTATATGGTTTTCTGCAGTAGAAGGAGAGGTATATTCCATGTCTACCTTCTTTACAGCTTTGACTTTATGGGCAATGATTAAGTGGTATATTCTCCCAGATACTCCAAAATCTGATAGATGGTTGGTGTTTGCCGTATATGCAGCAGGTTTGTCTACTGGAGTGCACTTATTAAGTTTGCTTACTTTTCCAGCGTTAGCATTGTTTTACTATTTCAAGAAGTTTGAAAACCACAATATTGGAGGCATCATTGCCGCGGGGCTTGGTGGAGTATTAGCACTAGTATTTGTGCAA
>CAKZVJ010000297.1 GCA_937923345.1 uncultured Saprospiraceae bacterium | reverse complement strand
AAGATTTATCCTAACCCTGCGAGCAATTATGTAAATCTAGAGAACCTAAAAGGAATAGAAAGAATAACAGTTTATGATTTATTTGGCAATAGAGTATTTTCTGGTGCACCACAAAATAGAATAAATACATCACTTTGGTCTGACGGAATATATATATTTGAGGTAGAACCCCAAAATGGTAATTCTACAATCGAAAAGATTTTAATTGCTAGATAAATGATTTTTATTCAAAAGATATATCGTATAATATTTGTTGTTGTTTGTTTTATTACGCTAACTAGCGAATTTGCATTTACCCAAGAAACATACTCTAGAACTTATGACTTGGAGGTAGGCGTTAATAATCTAGTAGAAACACTTATTATTGATGAGAGTGGATTTTTACTAGCTACTACTCATTCAGGAGATACTTCTGTTGTTTCAGCCCTTACACGATTTACATTGGGGGGAGATATATTAGATCAAAACAGCTATTCAGATTATGTGATAAATGCAAGTCGAACCTCTATTCGAACAAATGAAGGGTTTGAGCTTGCGGGGCATACTTGGTCATTGGATAAAAATTCGTCTAGGGGATTAGAACTTTTAAAACTTAATACTAGCCTTGAAGTTACAGAGCAAATCGTAATCAATGTTGAGGACGAAAGAACCACCAATTTGCCAGGTATACTAGATGTTAACGATCAAATAAAAGTAGTATATGGAAGTTTTGTAAATACAGGCGAAATTTCGGAAGCTGGTGCAGCGATAACTTTAGTAGATAAATCGACTGATACAATTGTGCAAGAAATTATTTTCACAGGAGAAGAAGACGCGCGCTATCGAGATTTTTCAGTGTATGATTTACAAGTGACAGCAGATAGTCAATTTATTTTTATTGTACAGACGCGCCAAAAGAATGATTCTCCCACAGGCACCGGCTCATATTTTGAAATTGTAAAATTTAATCAAGATGGTGAAGTAATTAATAGAGTTAAGCACCAAAGAAGAGGAGATAACCAAGCCTTAGCTCAGGATGATTTTGGAGATATTTACTTCTTTGAAAAGGAAATGCCATTTTTTATTGATTCAATAGTTATTTGGTCAAATGGAGGTGGTGGTATAGTAAAATTGAACTCAGAAATTGATAGTGTAATATGGTCTTTAGCTATAAACGAAAATGATATGATTTTCAATTCTAGAGGGCATAACATATTAGGGATAAGGCAGACAAAAGATAATAATATTCTAGCCTTTGGAGAGGTACGACTAACGTTAGATGATCCAGGCGGTGAAGAAATAGGATTCTTATGCAAGTTTACCAAAGAAGGCGAGATGCTTTGGGTGCGCGAATATGGTATCCCTATTCCAGAGGAATTTGTAGAACTAGAATTGATAGGAGTATTGGGTTCGGCAAGGATAGAAGATTGCCAAGAGCTAGAGGATGGTCGCATCTTATGTATGGGTGAGAATGCTTATCGGAGACCAAGCAACAATGCCTATCGAGAACTATGGATGTTGATGTTGGATGATGAGGGATGTTTGTCTCCAGGGTGTGATGCGACGCAAATCTTGACCAATACCAGCAAAGTGCAAACTTATAATGAAGGGCGCATCTATCCCAATCCTAGTACAGATATACTGCATATAAGTGAGGTAAATTTCGATGCCTATAAGGTTTATGATGTTACGGGGCGTCTTTTGCAGCAAGGTGGATTTGAAACCAGGATTGATATAAGTGGTTTACCGACTGGTATGCATGTGCTACAACTCAAGGAAGATAATCAGCTCAAGTCAGTGTTTAAGTTTTTGAAACAATGAGTAGATAATTATGAATGATGAAAAATAATTATAAATGGTGAATTGTAAATTGTAAACGCTGTGCTGGAGTTTGCGAAACCACCAAAAAAGCAGTATAAGACTATCCTAATGTGAAAAAGCCACCTAAGAAAAATTTTCTTAGGTGGCTTGTATGTTTTAGAGTAGCTGAAATTATTTAGTGGTACACTCTTTTGAACATGCCGCTCTCAGCGTTCATAATTCACCATTCACCATTCACCATTCCTACTATTGTACTACTAATTTCTTGATGGCAGTAAGGCCATCGATGTCTACTCTGATTAAGTAAGTGCCAGGCACTACGTTATTGATGTCTATTTCGTATTGATCACCGCTTCTTGCATTATTGCTGTATTCGCGTACAGTTCTACCTAGAATGTCGACTAAAGTAATCTGTACCTCTTGAGCTGCGTTGGTGTCTAGGGTAAGTCTAGTGCTTCCTTGCGCAGGATTTGGATATAATGAGAATATTAAACTTTGATCGATATTCGCAGTAGATGTGGAGATGATGCTGATCATTTGAGTGATGGTACATCCGTTGGCATCTTCTACGATTACTTCATAATCTCCGATCTCTAAATTGAGGAAGACATTATCGTTTGAGAAAGACTGTCCACCATCTACGCTGTAGGTATATGGAGGGGTGCCACCCAATACATTTATCTCAAGGTCATTGTCGTTGATGTCAAGGTCTACTTCTAACATGCTAGGTGCGTTCACTTCTACTTCAGTGGTGACGCTTATCATGCTGGCATCCATGATGGTTAGGTTGTGCGTACCTGGAGTTACATTGTCAAAAAATCCGCTGGATTGGAAAGGACCATTGTCTAAACTATATTGATAAGGCGGTGTACCACCCATACCGGCAGCCAATAAAGTTCCTCCCGATGCTTGCGCAGCACATAAAAGGTCTGTTATCATTATATCGACAAATAGGGGTTCGATAATCTGGATAACAATAGCATCGCTGGTGATGCAGCCATTGGCATCTCTCACTTGTACTGTGTATTGCCCGTTTTCTAAGCCTGTAAAAATTTCGCTGTCTTGAAAGTTGACACCATCAATGCTGTACGCATAAGGTGGTGTACCTCCTTCAGCAAGAAGTCTGAGGTCAGATCCAGTCACGTCTACGCTTAGAGTCAATTCACTAGGCTCAGTAATCTCGACACTCAAATCACTGATAGCGCCTACCGCATCTTGTACAGAGAAAGTGTAAACACCAGCTCCAAGATTGTCAAAGATGTTTTGATTTGAGAAGTTTCCATTGCCCATACGATAGGTGTAAGGAGGTGTTCCTCCGCTACCTGTAATCGTGATGCTTACATTTTCATCGCCCGCACATAGATTTTCTCCAGATGCAGATAGGCTTCCAGATAAAGCAGTAAAGTCTAAATCAAAATCTTGAGTTGCCTCACAGTCGTTTTGATCTCTTACATAAACGGTGTATGGACCATTAGCGAGATTCGTGAAAAGATTATTTGGAGTATAATTTATACCATCAAGACTATACAATAAAGCACCAGTTCCACCACTAGCTAAAATGTTTGCATTGTTACCTACAAGATCAATACTTATTTCTATTCTGTCAGGGTTGCTAAGTATAACTACATTATTTGCAGTAGCCGTTAGACCATCTGCATCTCGAATGGTTACTTCGTATTCACCTGGTCCTAGATTCACAAAGAAATTACTTGTTTGATATGTGACTCCACCATCAATAGAGTATTCTCTAGGGGCCGTGCCACCAGTAGCTTCTACTGCAATGATACCATCGTTTGTGTCATGGCAAGTTATATTTTGTGAGACACTTAAGATGCCTATGATGTCATTGACTTGGATAGTAAAATCAAGTGCCAAGGTACATCCTCTACTGTCCTGGATGAATACGGTGTATTCCCCATTGACTAAGTCAGCAAAGAAATTATCGCTTTGGTAAGTGATGCCATCTAAGCTATATCCTAACTGCCCTGTCCCGCCAGAAGCGTTTACAATTACTTCTCTGTCTACTTGATTAAGAGACGCCAATATTTCTGTAGGCTCATTCAGTATTATGGAGTTGGTGCTAAATTCTATACCGTCGCTATCGCGAATGATAATGGTGTATACGCCACTACCTAAATTAGTGAATAAGGATTCGTTTTGAAATGTAAGTCCATCAATACTGTAGCTGTAAGGAGAAGTACCTCCAGTAGCACT
>CAKZVJ010000296.1 GCA_937923345.1 uncultured Saprospiraceae bacterium | reverse complement strand
GCCCCGATTTTTTTCGGATAGGCATCAGGTTTATACAACCTATCAGTATAAGTTTTTGACATATAAGTACTTATCAATAGTATTAAGCCTCTTAGGGTGTTTTTGATAAGTTATATTCTTTGCATACATTTTGATATTTTTGATTAACTCTTCTGTCTTTTTCAGTTTCATGATTCTATCTATTGAATCATTCATTTCTTCAATAAATAACAGTATACTTATTGGTCTGTCAGTTATTTTCGAAACTGAATTTTTAATGTACGGGTATATTTTTAACATCAAGTATGTAAATTGAATCAACATGGCATATATCATAAATAGTACACGATGTTTATTTATTTTTTCCTTTTGAAACATTGTTTTAAAATTTGCATATGATTTCCAAGATTTAAATAAAATTTCGATATGCCATCTCAGTCCGTATAATTTTGCTATTTCTTTTACAGTTAATATTTCTTTTTTCACATTCGCTAAATATATTTCATACTTGAGTAACTCATAATATTCTTGTGAGTGATTTGATTTTGAATGTCTATCTTTTTTTGCCTCTTTAATTTTTTTTGCTGCTTTTGCTTTAGGTAATTTTTGGGCAACTAATCGCATTTCTAATTTTTCTTTCCTGCCGACCAATACTCGTTGATCCACTTTTTTGTTGTCCTGCAATAATTTTAGTAAATCTATTTTTTCATGACCTATCGTGTATAAGTTTGTTCGATTTTTCCATTGAGTTATTATGTACTGATTTTCACACACTTGACTCAACCAAGTCAATGTAAAATACCCTAAATCTTGTAAGATTAAATCCGATGGTTCTACAACTTCCCATATGCAGTCCGCCGAACCTTGATCATTATTTCTATATGATTGAACCTTAAAATGAATCCACTTATCGTTTGTGTAATCATAGCAAGCTTGTATTCGCGCTACAGCTGTGTCTCCATATTTATTATAATTTCCTGGGAAAAATTCACTCAAGTGTGCAGGTAAATTTTGTGTCGTACTATCTCTTATTAGTATCCTATTAAAGACCCCATGTTCTAACCCTCCTTTTTTCTTCTCCTTTTTTTTCTTAGAATTTAAGGCTTCTGCTAAAGCTAGCTCGCCCATCTTAACAGCTCTTTCATTTACTCTTTCATTTAACGATTGAGTTGTAACCGTATTAGTTGTTAATTTACTCATCTCAATACACCATTTCCGCAAACTGTTTTTGCCTTTTCCTTGCATAGCCCAAAAACTTAAAAACAAATTTGTCGCACTTATCTTCTTGGGCATAACTTTATAAAAAGCGCTCTCCCAAGCTAAGTCTTCAAAGTTTATATGACTTGTTAACAGAAGACTTTCCCTTTCTAAAGAATCTTTATTGCTTTCTTTTCTTAATTTTACCATGCGATATGTTTTTGTGTATTAGTTGATTTTAGAGACCAACAATGTACACTTTACATATCGCTTTTTTGTTGAATATGATATATTTATATATATTTTTTCTTCGAACCTGATGCCTATCCGAAAAAAATCGGGGCAAGCTCTCCGGGGTTCTTCTCTTACTTCTGAACATCCCTAATAGATATAGAGACAGGACAAAATGCCCTGTCTCTATATTATAACAATGAATTAGAAGTTATAACTTAATAAACCTCTTAGTGATTACGCGATTATCAATGGTAGAGAAAAATATAGTATATAGACCTTTTGGGTATTCGGATATATCCAAAACAAGATCTCTTGTACTATCCGTCTTTTTCATTGGACGTCCTATATTGTCTACGATTGCGATCTCAGTTACGTTATCGGGTACATCCTCAATAGAAATGATATCTCTTGCAGGATTAGGACTAATACTTATACTTTCAAGTGCTGAGTTATTTATAATCGAATTTGATAAGCAGTTTGGCTTTTCATAGGTATAATCTAAGCAACATTCCTCAGCCATGTTGTCTATACAAATGGTAATGACATCTACATTATTGTTATTTTCTGTTGTTACCCCAGACATTCTCATAGGCAATATAGATGTATTGGCATTTGTGTCTAGGACTCCATTAATGTAACAACTGAATACCATGTCCTGCTCACTATCAAAATCAAATGATAAAAACATATCGTACTCATTATTGCTAGTACATGTCAAGTCATAGACAACAATATTATCCAAAGTACACTCTACCAAATCAGCTTCACAAATAATCGAGCCTACCTCTGTTTTGGATTGACAGGCATCATCATTATTGTCAACTACTATAAACTCCCAATGGTCAAAATCACTTGCTTTTAATTCGTCAAGTACAATTGGCTGATCATTGACATTGAATATGCCATAATATACACCATTGCCTATTAATTTGATACTACTTTCTACTTTTGGATTTTCATACAAGAAGGTTATACTAGCTTTGAAAAAACCATTCGAGAGACACTCAGTATTAACTTCTACATTTCCAATTTTGCATTCTTCTTCGCAAAATGCTTGTTGAAGTTCACTACTTGCTTCACAAGTAGTAGTCGCTACATCAATGACTTCAATAAAATAGTATCCATCTTCCTTAGCTAAGATTGGGCCTACCTCAGTGGTTGTTTGAGTCATATTTCCCACTCCGGTTTCTACTCCGTTTACTTTTACGTAGTAATCATTTGTACTAGTACCCTCGACTGATACAAGTAAGGTGAGGTGACCTGGCATGCCTGTATGGCATTCAAAAGCTACGTTTGTGATACTTAAGTCGCATTCATTCTCATCAGATGTACAGTTAGGCCTTTGACTTTCGATGCTCAAGCAGCATTCTGTGTCGTTATTTGAGCATACGACAATAGTATCGTATGTTGCCTGGTCCCCTCCGACTAAGTTTTCGAGATGGATAACTCCCGTAGTATAGTACAATTGAGTCTCCCCACCATTGATACTGACTTTTACATGCTCACCTTCTGAGTCATTCAAAGTACAACTAAGATTAAGATTATAGGTGCCGTCATTATTACATTCTGCTGATTTTACACTGAGGTCTTCTATATAACAGTCATTTTTATCTGGGCAGTCGACTAAGGCATTAATACTTGTAGAGCAATTGGTCTCCAGTATAGTTACTGTAAATTCTCCTTGTGTTTTGATAGTCGTATAAAATTCAATTAGCCGAATTGACGAACTTCCAAAGTGAGTATAGATACCTACAAACCTTCCAGTAGCAGTGTGGGTGACTAGATATTTTACCCCCTCTGTGACTCCGTTATTTGTAATTTCTAATGCAATATTATAGTTTTCATTTGCCTCATCACATTCATAATAAAGAATCTTTGCCTCTAGCTTGCAATCAAGACATTGAATCGTTTGCAAAGGGGACTCACTAAGACACGCTTCGTTTAGCTCAGGGTACACGAAAAGTCCAAATACTTTGTTATCTGTTTCTTCTAGAACGACATCTAATTGTATAGGCTGCTGAGTCGCATCGAATGTTCCATAATTCTTGCCATGCACATCTTTTATATATACAAAGTCCGAGTCCATATTTTCAAAATCAAATGAAACATTTGCTTTGAAGCTATTTGCGTCCACACATTCAGTCTCAAAATCTACATTAGAAATGAAGCATTGCGGTTCGGAACAATCAACTCCCGCCTCTATGGTTTGCATGCAAATATCTCTATCATCACTGATTGTAAAGCTGCCCTGCAGTTCAGCGGGGAGATTCACTTGAATGATTCTAGGATGAGTTGGTGCATAGTTTTTAAACATCCCAATAAATCGCCCTGATTCAGTATGCGTAAGTTTGAAATTCTCCAAGGGAGAATCACCGACACTCTGTACACCTAATATGAGGCGGTAGTTGTCAGATCCTGGGATACATTCTGAGTCCACACTTTGCACTTCTATATCACAACTATAACATGATGTCGTCTGCATAGAAGATGTTGCAAAGCACGAATTATTTTGAGTACTGCTCACTGTAAATTGAATATCATTATCAAAAGAATCAGGCAGTTGGGTATCTATCTGGATAGGCTGAGAACTTGCTCTAAAAGGACCGTGCTTTTGGCCATAAGAATCCATAATAGTTACCATTTCATCCATAGTGTCATTGTAATCAAATTCAATGACTGTGGAAATTTTGCGTGGTGCTAAACATGCTGTGACAGCGGTAACATTTGAAATCATGCATGAAGGCAGAGGATTACATTCATTGGATGCGCTTACGATGGATAGACATAACCTGTTGGGGTCATACACTGAAAACTCTCCTTGTTGATTATACGGCAACTCGATTTCTACTGTTTGCAAAACCCCTGGCTTAGCGCTTACAAAAGGGCCGTATTGAATACCTGTTTCTTTATGTTTGACGTAATACGTGGTTACAGACATAGCGCCATTATTGATCAACTCTAATTCCAAAATGTAGCTATCGTCATCTTCCATACAATCTGTAGAAAGAATACGAGCAGATAAATTGCACTCATTACAAAATACCAGTGAGCTTGGGGATGATGCAAAACAGTTAGGGGCGTTTATACTTTTTAGCGTAAAACTCACTTCGTTCATTAATGAGTTTGGTAGAAGGATATCCAATACGATGGGTTGCTCATTAGGATTGAAGTAGCCATAATTGACTCCATTTCTATCTGTGATAGTAATCATGTCCCCATCTTCTAAAGTATGGGTGAATGTTAAGGAAGCTGAAAAATTGAAGGCATCAATACATTGTGTTTCTAAAGAAAAGTTTGAAATACAGTCTTGTGCATTTGAACAGAATGGAAAACCTATCAAAAGAATTAAAGCGTAACGTAATATTTTTTTCATAAACTAGATTATTTCTTGGGATTATATAATTATTTTTATCTAAGGGAGTAGTATGGCTTTTCATTTGTTTCGGACTTCAAAAAAGGGGAAAGAGAGTATGAGTGGGAGAAAAGAGAGCACCAAATATTCAATTTGTTGCTAACTTACTCATCCAAGTTGAATCAAAATTTTCAGTAAAAAAATTCTAGAATAAAAATTTGTGACGAAAAGTAAAATGTAGCAAATACGAATTATCTCCTATATTTTAGTGACAAAGAGATAGGTAACAAATTGTTAGGGTACTGGATTCAATTTTGTTAGAATTTATACCAGGTTTCGGAAGTCTAATGTGTGAAGTTTTGCTGTGACGTTTTGACCTTTACATAACAAATTTAATACGCTATAAATAATGCTCTGGTACGAAAAATCAAGTAGAAATACAGATGGAGTACTACCGATATACAAATGGGTGAGTGGTAGGAATGATGGGCAAAAGGGTGGAGGAGTAGTCAGGCTGTCCCAGACCGAGGCCTGTGCATTTTTCTTGCGCAGGAGGAAGGTCCGTAGCGAATGCGAAGTCATGGATGGCACGACCCTTGGCGATAAAAACTATTTTCAGAAAAAATAAAACAATTTTCGCCAAGGGGCACCCCCAAATAATGATAAAACTATTATTAAGCTTCGTCTTCTTCGATAATAAGTTCTATAGGAGTAAGCATAGGTAGAGACATCAATTGCTTTTCTTCGCCACTGACACTCCACATGCGTAGAAAACCGCCACTCGCTTCTGCAACATGCTTTGCAAAGGAAGTAAAGCTCTTGTAGAGCGCTGCACCAATAGGGTTAGGCAATTGAGACAAAGGCTCATTGAGTAATGCAAGTTTATTTACTAAAATCTCCGTGCGGGGGTCAGTCTCCTTTGGTAGGGCTAAGATCTCAGTATTCAAATCTTCACTAAATGTCTTACCTACATGTTGGTAGAATTCGTGGAGTAGCTCCTCTGAGGCATAAGATCGAATCTTGGTGAGCTTAGCTGCCCAAGCAGTCTCAGCAGTGTCAATCATCCCATCTGCTCCTGCGATCAGTACAGTAATCTGTGCAATGGCATCAATTAATTGCTTCTTTTGTGCCTCCTCAATACCTGTAAAATTGTCCAGCATTTTAATATTTTATATTTTGTTTAAATTCACTTTCCCAAACTACTGAAATTTGCCTTTTAAGCACATATATTAAATTAATGGGTGGCTCAGCAAAATTTAGTGGTAAAAACCGTGCAAAGATACATTTTGATGTATTTCTTTGTGTAAATTTTCCAACTTTTCACAAAATTCAAGCGATTGGCTGCTGCAAAAGAAAAAAAGAAAAAAATGACACCGCTTATGGTGCAATATATGGGCATCAAGCAACAACATCCAGATGCGATATTGTTATTTAGAGTAGGTGACTTTTATGAGACCTTTGGTCAAGATGCGATCTCAGTAGCGCAAGCGCTGGGAATAGTTTTGACCAGTAGGAATAATGGTGGCTCTAAGATAGAGCTAGCGGGTTTTCCCTATCATAGTTTAGATATGTATCTGCCACGACTGGTCAAAGCGGGATTTAGAGTGGCTATCTGTGAGCAGCTAGAAAAGCCAAGTAAAGAAAAGAAAATAGTAGCTCGTGGCATCACAGAAATGGTGACACCTGGTATCGCTACAGATGATAAACTGCTTGAGCATCAATCCAATAATTACCTTTGTTCTGTATTTTTTGGTAACGATAGTCACATTGGTATTGCGTTTTTGGATTTGTCAACAGGGGAGTTTTTGGTTAGTGAAGGGTCTCATATGTACATGGATAAATTGATTCAGTCTTTCAATCCATCTGAGATACTATTCTCCCGAAAAGATAAGGCGCGGTTTGAAGAAAAATTTGGAGATAGACACTATACTTATCCGCTAGATGAGTGGGTGTTCACCAAAGAGTTTACCACAGAAAAGCTAACAGCACACTTCGAGACGAATAGTCTTAAGGGTTTCGGTATAGAAGAAATGGAATGGGCTAAGATAGCAGCTGGAAGTATCTTCCATTATCTCGCTACAACAGAAAATAAAAACTTGCTACATATCACAGGCATTAGTAGAATACCTGTAGACAAATACATGTGGCTAGATCGTTTTACAATACGCAATCTTGAGCTTATTTTCACTCCGCATGAAAAAGGAGTGCCACTCATCGATATACTCAACAAAACTGTGTCTCCTATGGGAGCGCGTTTAATGAAGAAATGGATAGTCTTACCCCTCAAAGACCTGAAAGAGATAGAATCAAGGCATAGCAAAGTGGAGTACTTTCTCCAAGAAGAGGAAACAAGGAAAGAACTCATAGAAAGCATCCAACAAGTAGGGGATATAGAGCGAATCATCGCTAAGGTTCCCATGCTCAAAATCAATCCACGGGAGGTAGTACAATTAGGTAAGTCTATGAAAGTGGTGGGCGATATCCAATCGCAGTTGAGGAAAATGAAAGAAGAAGGTTTAAAAGCAATAGCGGAAAAGCTAGATGACTGCCAAGAGCTGCAAGAAAAAATATCTTTCACACTAACTGAGGAACCTCCCAATAACCTCAACAAAGGGGGCGTGATTGCGGACGGGGCAAATGCAGACCTTGATGAATATCGCAGTCTCGTAAATGACGCCAAGAGTATCTTGAAAAATGTGCAGTTGCAAGAAGCCGAAAAGACAGGTATAGACAATTTGAAAATAGGATTCAATAATGTCTTTGGGTATTACTTAGAGGTGACAAATAAATATAAAGATAAGGGTCTGGTGCCTGATCATTGGATACGTAAGCAGACCCTCACCAATGCGGAGCGATACATTACCGAGGAGCTAAAGACGCTAGAAGCAAAAATACTTGGTGCTGAAGAAAAAATATCTATCCTAGAGGAGGAGTTGTATCAGAACTTGGTTTTGTATGTTTCGGATTTTATCCGTCGCATTCAGATTGATGCAAACATCATCGCCAAGCTTGATTGCCTCAGCACCTTTGCTGCGATTTCTAAGAAAAACAACTATTGTAGACCAAGCCTTGATGACAGTTTAGTGATTGATATAAAAGCGGGTAGACACCCTGTGATAGAACATCACTTACCTATTGGAGAAGCGTATGTACCAAATGATATTATGCTGGATAGTGACAGCGTACAAGTTATGATGATTACTGGGCCAAACATGGCAGGTAAGTCAGCACTACTGCGGCAGGTAGCGATTATTAGTATTATGGCTCAGATGGGTTGTTTTGTGCCAGCAGAGAGTGCCCGACTCGGTATTATTGATAAGGTCTTTACGCGTGTTGGAGCTACAGATAACATCTCTTCTGGCGAAAGTACCTTTATGGTGGAGATGAATGAGACGGCGAGTATCATGAATAATATCTCACAGCGTAGCCTAATCCTTATGGATGAGATAGGCCGTGGGACGAGTACCTATGATGGTATATCTATAGCCTGGGCATTAGCGGAGTATCTGCATACGAACGACATTGCTAGACCCAAGACATTGTTTGCTACGCACTATCATGAGCTCAATGAGTTGAGCAATACTTTCGAACGCATTCACAATTTCAATATCGCGACGAAGCAAGTAGGGCAGAAGGTCATTTTTTTACGTAAGCTACAAGAAGGGGGGAGCAATCACAGTTTTGGTATCTATGTGGCTAAGTTGGCAGGCATGCCAGGTTCCATTATAGCGCGCGCTAATAATATCCTAGCGCATCTTGAAGAGAAGTCTATCGATATAAATGCTAAAGAAGGGCGTCTTAAAAGTGCAGTACAGCAAATGCCAGCAGCGCCTATGCAATTGAGTATTTTTGATCAGACTGACGCTACGGCTACTGCAGTCAAGGAAGCCCTCAAGCAAGTTAATATCAACGACATGACGCCCGTAGAGTGCATGATGAAGCTGAATGAACTACAGGATATATTAAAAGAGAATAATTAGCACTGGCTGGACATTAGTATAGTATTCAAAATTGGGAAAAAAGTACTTTGGAATTATCCTAGCTTTCAACTTTATATTATTATTTTTTGTGTCTCATTCATAGTTCCTATGCCAAAGCTGAAATTAGATTAAAATACATATTAATAATGTGGGTTTTATCATTGCTTTAGTCGTATCTTCGGCCAAAATATTTAGGATTAGTGAGCATAGAGCCATCAACTGGAACACGTAAGGAATTATATGAGTATCAAAAGGAAGATCTCGCCCAAGTTTTCAAACGAATAGATAACTGCCCTCAAAATTACAATCTACTTTACCAACTCCCAACGGGTGGAGGAAAGACAGTTGTTTTTTCTGAGATTGCGCGCAAGTATATTCAAGAAAACAAAAAGCGTGTCCTGATCCTAACCCATAGAATAGAGCTCTGCAATCAGACTTGCACTATGTTAGAGGGCTTTGGAGTCAAGACTATGATTATTGACAGCAAAGTCAAAAAGCTACCAGAGAATCACAATTTCGATTGCTTTGTAGCCATGGTAGAGACCCTCAACAATAGACTCAACGATAAGGACATCAAGTTTGACAACATCGGCTTGGTGATTGTCGATGAGGCGCATTACAATTCTTTTAGAAAACTCTTCAAATTTTTTGAAGATTGCTTCATGCTAGGGGTCACAGCGACGCCCTTGAGTTCCAATATCAACCTCCCGATGAATGAGATCTACAATGAACTCATAGTAGGATACCCTATCTCTAAGCTCGTTAGTCAAGGATATCTGTCTAAAGCGACCACCTATTCTTATCAAGTAGGACTGGGTACCTTAAAGGTGGGAATCAATGGAGATTATACAGTCAAGTCATCCGAGATGTTGTACTCCAATGATCTTATGCAGCGTAAGCTGTTGGTAGCCTATGAGGAGCGCGCCAAGAAGCGCAAGACACTTATATTCAACAATGGGATTAACACTTCGATACAGGTCTATTATACCTTCAAAGAAGCGGGGTATCCCATCAGGCATATCGACAGTAAGATCAACAAGTCAGATCGTAAGGCTATTTTGAAGTGGTTCAAAGAAACACCTGGGGCTATCCTGACTTCCGTTGGTATCTTGACCACAGGATTTGACGAACCGACCATACAGACCATTATTATCAACAGAGCGACCAAGTCACCGACATTATACTATCAGATGATTGGTAGAGGATCTCGTGTATTACCTAACAAGAAGACCTTTGATGTTATTGATTTAGGAAACAACGCCGCTAGATTTGGACTTTGGGAAGCAGAGTTGGATTGGCAACTGGTATTCCGTTCGCCCAATTTCTACCTCGAGAGCTTGATGAGCGATGAAGATATTGAGAGGCAGTTTGTCTACAAGATGCCAAAGGATTTATTGGATAAATTTTCCAAATCCGAAGACATCGACTTTGATGTATATGAAGAGTACGATAAGATCAAGGAATCTGGTCAGCGATCATCTGTCTTGATAGACAGGTCCATCGAGCAGCATGCCCGTATGTGTATCGAAAATAGCGATGAATTGATAGAAGCTTTTGCGCTTGTTCGAGCCTTGACACCAGACATCGTAGATCGTATTCGCCGGTATTGTTATTGTATCAGCAACTCCACACGCAATTACAAGGAGTGGGTTTTAGACGATTACACCTCTAGATTGAGAAAAGCAGTTACCAATCATTATTAGATAAGAAGCTACTCCGCACTGGGAGCTAACTTCACGACCAAGCCATTGATGTCGTCATTTATTTTCAGTTGACAGCCGAGTCTCGAGTTGTCCTCTACAAAGAAGGCCTGATCTAGCATATCTTCCTCGTCATCTGTCGCTTCAGGGAGCTCATGCTCTGATAGCACATAGCAGTGGCAAGTAGAGCACAAGGCCATCCCACCACAGGTCCCCTCTACCGGTAGTTCGTATGCTTTAAACACCTCCATCAGATTCATATTCATATCCGTAGGTGCCTCGAGCATATGCTCCTGATCCTCTCTATCGATTACCTTTATTTTGATATCACTCATTTTTATATTGTTCAGACTGCAAAGATAACGCGCTTTATAGATATTTGGTTTCTGGTTTGCCTCTTTATTCCAGGATGCAGTCATCTGTGTATTTTTCGTTTTGATGGGGCCATAATTTGATATGCTGTGAGGATAATTAGGAATATTTGGGACCATCCCGATCCCGTGAAAAACGGGACGGGACCGCGCTGTACGCTATATCCAGATGGCCCACGCCTCGGAGACGCTTGCAGAGCGTCTCCACCTGATCGCATCTGGATGCCGCTGCCATCGCTTGTTCTAGCCAGGCGAAGGAGCCTGGCTTTGGATGAGCTCGGCATGGTATGCCAAGCTCTTGATAGCTTCTTTGACTATTTCAGTTTCTATAAAAGTAAATATATATGCCTAACATAATCAATGACTAATCGACTAGGATGGATATGTACCATTGTTGTGTTATATTTGTGTTGTAAATTCCAAACCTTACTATCTGTACTATCAGATAGTAGTAAGTTAAACTGACATGATAAAATCAAAAATTGCTGGAATCGGCAAATACGTGCCTGAGCATGTGGTGAGCAATGAAAAGCTCTCTACGCTGATGGACACTTCAGATGAATGGATAACAGAGAGAACGGGGATAAAGGAAAGACGCTACGCTGAACGTTACGAAGAGACCACCGCTACTATGGGCGCTAAGGCGGCTCGAATTGCGATCGAAAGAGCGGGGATTGATAAAGAAGATATCGACTTCATCATTTTTGCCACTTTGAGTGCAGATTATTATTTCCCAGGTTGTGGGGTATTGGTCCAAAGAGAGTTGGGCATCACTAACACGGAGATTGGCGCCTTAGATATCCGAAACCAGTGCACTGGCTTTGTCTATGGGATCAGCGTAGCCGATCAGTTTATACGGTCTGGCATGTACAAGAATATATTATTAATAGGCGCAGAGATGCACTCTATGGGGCTCAATTACTCTACGGAGGGTAGAGATATCTCCGTTATTTTTGGAGATGGAGCTGGTGCCGTTGTCTTACAAGCTACAGAAGAAGAGGGCAGAGGAATTCTTTCTTCAAAACTCCATTCCGATGGGACCTATGCAGAAAAATTGGCTTTGATTTGTCCTGGTTCGCACGGAGGATACCACAACAAGTATTTAGAAGAAAATGTGGACTATGGCTTCAGCAAAGAAAATGAATTTGGAGACGTCTTTGTCACACCGACGATGCTAGAGAAAGGACAAACTTTTCCGTACATGGAAGGTAAGTTTGTTTTTAAAATGGCGGTACAAAAGTTTCCAGAAGTGATTATGGAAGTTTTGACAGAAGCCAATAAGCAGCCTTCCGACATCAATATGTTGATTCCGCATCAAGCCAATCTTCGTATAAGTCAGTTTGTACAAAAGAAGCTAGGATTGAGCGACGACCAAGTGCATAATAACATTCATAAATATGGAAACACTACCGCTGCTTCCGTACCCATCGCCCTTTGCGAGGCCTGGGAAGAAGGTAGAGTGAAAGAAGGAGACTTGGTTTGTTTGGCCGCCTTTGGTTCTGGTTTTACCTGGGGCGCTACTTTATTGAATTGGTGACATTAATTATAAATGGTGAATTATAAATTATAAATGCTGTGCTAGCGTGTTCGAGAAAAATAATTATAAATGGTGAGTTATAAATTATAAATGCTGTGCTAGCATGTTCGAGCCAACAAGCTTGATTTAAGCAGCTAAAAGCTAATGACTAAAAGCTAATGACTAAAAGCTAACGGCTAACAGCTAAAGGCCAACAGCTAGAAAGAAAATTATATATGGTGAGTTATAAATTATAAACGCTGCGCTGGCGTGTTCCTATAAGAAAGAGGGAAAGTAATTATAGAGTGCTGAAAGCACGCAACACTAAAGCGCAGGGTGGAACCCTGTGAAAGGAAAAGCAAGATTCATTTTGGCGTGGTTTTTCAGAAAAAATCGTGACAAAATGCAAAGAAGGAAAACAATTATGAATTATAAATGCTTGCTGGCGTGCTCCTATGAGCAAGTTAGCTTTGAAAGCAGCTAAAACCTAATACCTAAAACCTAGCACAAGAAAAATGGAATATAAAAACCTAGTAATAGAACAAAGAGATAATATCGCGGTGGTCAGTATCAATCGCGAAAAAGCAATGAATGCACTCAACCGATTTGTCTTTGATGAATTGGATGCCTACTTCACAGCAGTAAGAGCGGATAACAGCGTGGCGGGAATAGTGGTTACTGGAGCGGGAGACAAAGCATTTGCGGCGGGTGCTGATATAAAGGAATTTGGAGGCTTAGATGCGAATACTGCATCTGCATTATCGAAAAGAGGGCAAGACATTTTCTTTAAGATAGAAAACTTAAACAAGCCAGTTATAGCTGCTATCAATGGTTTTTCTCTTGGTGGAGGAAACGAATTGGCTATGGCCTGCCATATGCGGGTCGCCTCCGATAGAGCTCGTTTTGGTCAGCCAGAGGTAAACTTGGGCATTATCACAGGCTACGGTGGCTCGCAAAGACTCGTGCAGTATATCGGCAAGGGAAAGGCGATGGAATTGCTCTTGACTGGAGATATGATCAAAGCTGACGAAGCGCATAAATTAGGCTTGGTAAACCATGTTGTTCCTCATGGAGAAGAGATAGACAAGTCAATTGAAATATTGAAAAAGATAAGCACTAAAGGACCATTCGCAGTGGCACAAATGATCAGTACGGTCAACGATTATTTTGAAAAAGATAAAGATGGCTATGCTACAGAGGTAGATGGATTTGGACGGTGTGCTGCGACTGAAGATTTCATAGAAGGAGCAAATGCATTTGTAGAAAAACGTAAAGCTAATTTCAAAGGCGAATAATTATGAAGGAGCGCCCACCCTTAGGACAACTGATTATTTACGCTCTTGGGCAATTCGGGTGGGCACTAGCTAGTTTTGGAGTAGGGAATGCTCTAGTGTATTTTTATTCCCCACCAGAAGATGCGTCAGGACTTACTTTTCCAGAATTTATACCTGCAGGTTCCATTATACTGGGTCTAACACTGATCGGGATTATCGGATTTGGCGGACGTGTTTTAGATGGTTTTACGGATCCGCTAATTGCCTCCTTTTCTGATAAGTCTACTGCACCTAAAGGGAAGCGCAAAAGACTCATGGCAATAAGTGTACTGCCTTTTGCGCTATTCTCCTTTCTTGTTTTTCTTCCTGTTAGCGGCTCCTTGCTTGTGAATTGCTTGTGGTTGATTCTTACCATGGTGCTGTATTATGTTTCTTTTACCGGCTACCTAATTCCCTATACGGCCCTAATAAGCGAATTGGGTCACCATCCAGATGATAGGCTTAAGATTAGTATGTTCATATCTATAGCCTTTGCGTTTGGCTTAATACTAGGCTCACAAGTGTATGTTTTTCAGGGAATATTAGAAGAAAGCTATTCTCCTACTATAGCCTTTCAGTTGGTGATAGCCGCGTTTGCTGTTATAGGTTTAGTTTTGATGCTTGTGCCTATTTTCTTTCTAGAGGAGAATAGATATGCCCTGCAGAATAGGAGAGCTCCTTCATTAAAGGAGTCCTTAAGTGGCGTTTCATCACATACTAATTTCAAATACTTCGTTATCTCTGATCTGCTGTATTGGCTAGCCTTGACTTTTATCCAATTGGGGATGGTCTATTTTGTTACCTTGCTTTTTGGAATGGAGAAGGAGAAAGCAAGTGAATTTTTACAATTATCATTTGTATTTAGTTTTCCATTTTATTTTTTGATTTCCTATTTGAATAAAAAAGTAGGGAAGAAGCCTTTGATGGTTTCTGGTTTTGCAGTATTCATATTCATTTTTGCTTGTATCTTTTTCTTACCCATTATTGGTATGGATATCCATAAAGTCTTTATGGGGCTTATCGTATTGACTGCTTATGCTTTGGCAGTTTTTGGTGTTTTGCCAAATGTGATAATTGCCGATATAGTAAATGCTGAGGAAGCTAAGTCAGGCCAATCGCAAGCAGCCGTATTTTATGGAGCACGAAATTTTATGATGAAAATTGGGATATCATTAGCTAATTTGATTTTTCCATCTTTTTTATTGCTAGGCAAAAGTATATCGAATCCTGCAGGAGTGAGATATAGCGTACTGGCTGCCTTGGTATTTTCTTCTATAGGGATGATTGTTTTTATGAGGTATAGAGAAGTCGATGAAGGTCAGTAAATTCTTTATGATATTGGTGAGTCAGATCTAATTTAGTACAGCTTTTCATTGTTCCTTTATTTTATGATGTAACTAACAAAAAAAAATCACCCTGTATAAAAATATACAGGGTGAGTATTCGGGGGGTATGATATTAAACCGTTTTTGTTATTTTTTGGTATTATGCCGCGCTACGTAAAGTATCGAGATCATAGATTTTTCCAACCTTTTGCTGCAGTGCTTTTCGAGCATAAAAGATTCTACTTTTAATGGTTCCAATAGGAATTTGTAATTCGTTTGATATATCCTGGTATTGGTAGCCTTCAAGCGTCATTCTGAATGGTACACGCAATATCTCAGGAATAGAATCAATTAGTTTATTGAGCTCCTTCATCATAATCACGGAGTCAGCATCATCTCGTCTAGGCGCGGACTTTATCGTGTGCTGATTTTCTTCTGTGATGGGTCTGAATAGTTTATTTGTTCTTTTCTTTCTTCTAAACCTATTTACAAAAGAATTGTACATGATGGTTGTCATCCATGCCTTGAAATTCGTGCCCATGGTGTATGATGCTCTATTTTTGAAAGCCTTTAGCATGGTATCCTGCATTAAATCTTCTGCAGCATTTTTATCTGAGCATAACTTAATAGCAAATCCTTTCAAGCTAGATTCTATTTCTCTTATCTGATTACTAAATTCGTTACTTGTCATAATTACGTGTATTTTCTTTTTAAAAAATTTGGTTAAAATTAAATGGGTTAGATTTAGTTTTATGTATGTATTAAGCAGCCATCGTTCTATGAAGGCTGTATTCTGGTGTTTCTATTTGATGCGTTAAGGAGAATACTGATTTTCCAACATTGTAAACCATTTCATTGAGTACACTCATTTCATCAGAGAATTCTTCAATGGCCTTTTGCTGGTTGCTCCTATCTGCTACTAAACTAGTGCCTCTCTTCACCTTTAGAGAAAAGGCCTCAATTGCTCTGACGAGTTCATCTGCGATCTCATTTAGCTTTTGGATCTTTTTAAGATTACTAAAGCACTTTTTCTTTACTACTCTGTCATTATTATCATAAATAGATATAAGTTGTTCAGAGTAGTTGCCCAATCGTTCTATTACATGAAAAGCGGCACCTCTCAGGCCATCAAGAACGATTAAATTTACTTGACTTGTGCTTAACATTTTTTCGCTACGGTTTTTCATAATATTCGGATTTAGTGTTGCTAAATTTATTCTTAAAATTTGTCGTTTGTGTCATTCGAACAACTATCAGTATGCAAACCGCGTGCCAACTTTGTAAGTGCCTGATAAAGAAATGATTATGGAAAATACAAGTAGTAAAAAATAATTAAATATCATTAAAATAATTAAATATCATTAATAAAATTCCTCATAATTGATAAATAAATTATTTTACAATATCTTTTTTTAGCTCCTTTCGTTTATTACTTTTATATAATTAATTAAACATTGATTAATAATTAAATTTAATTATGCCATATAGAAAATTGCAAAAGGGGGTCCCCATGGAAGATCTCGAGGGCAATGCCCTATTTGCTATGATAAAAAAAGCCAGTCAGTTGATAAAAAATGGTGTGATGTGGCTCAATGCAGATGGTCATTTATTGGGCTATAATGATAAGTTGATTGCAGAACTAGGATATGAGGCCGGCGAATACGAACCAAAGACGATTTTTGAAATAAATCCCACTACCTCATTTCTTTCCTGGAAGAAACTCTGGGAAAAGGCTTTAAAAGATAAATCGTTTTCTGTCAAAACAGAGCAATTAACTGCTGACAATACCATATACCCAGTAAATATGCGGGGTACCCTCTTGGATATCGATGGTCATGTAGTCTGTATGTTAGTGGTAGAGAATCTGGTTACCTCTAATCGTTACAAAGATTTGCTGGATATCACCTCTGATATAGTCAATATTGGATCTTGGGAGATGGATTTGATTCAAGATGAAATCATCTTTTCAAAGCAGATGTATCAGATATTGGGCATTCCTATGGGTCAAATATTGGATCGAGAGTTTGTGCTACAAAAACTAGAAAGTGTGATTGCGCAACCTGATTTAGAGGAATTGATAGACGGATTGCGGGGTGTGGTCAAGACTGGAATAGAGATGCAACGCCGAGTTTCTATCAAAAAAGGGGATAGTTATATTGCCTATCAGGTATCCGTCAGGTCTAAGTCCTATGAACAGCAAACAATCAAGCTGTTTGGAACCGTGCAGAATATGGCCAAGATAAACACGGAGTTGTCTACATTATACTTTACTCAGTATGTGATGGATAATGCAATCGAAAAAGTATATTGGATAGATGAAAACGACTGTTTTGTATATGCCAATAAAACGGCTTGCGAAACACTTGGTTATACTAAAGAAGAATTAGTGGGTCAACATGCAAGTTTGATCAGCCCGAAGTATGACGAAAAGATGAATACTCATTCTAGTGTACAGTCAGGTCCAAATACAGTAGAGATAAAGACCTATCACAAAAAAAAGGATGGTACAGTGTTTCCCGTATCTATATTGTCCAATAGGATTGAGTTTGAAGGCAAAAAATACAAATGCGGTTTTGTAACCGATTTAAGTGATACCAAGGAAAGCAATGAGATTATCGCCATCGTAAAACAATCCTTAGATCAATCCCGTGATATGTTCTGTTCTATCAGATTAGATAGAACATTCAAGTATTATAATAAAGCCTTTTTACAAGCTACAGGCTACGAAAAAGAAGAGCTTGACAAGATGGATATTCTGGACATTGTCAAAGGTGGAAGCGAGGAGACCTTTAACGTCGGGATAGCCGCTCTGAAAGAAGGAAAGGTCTACCGAGATTTGCCGCGTATGATGCACTGCAAAGATGGTAGCACCATACCCGTAGAAATGACTGTGGATATAGTGCATGTAGATGGCGAATATTATACAACCAACCTATATAGAGATATTAGCAACAGAGTAGCCAAAGAAAAAGAGCGAGCAGAACACTTGTCGCAAATTGAAGAATTGCAAAAATTAACTGCTGAGGAAAATGTTGAGCTGAGGGCTGTGATTGAAGAAGAGTTCAACTTTGATAACATTATATCTAAGGATCCAAACTACAAAAAAGTCCTGCAGCAAGTATATCAGGTGGCTGAGACTCCTGCAACAGTACTTATCTTGGGAGAAACGGGAACAGGCAAGGAGTTATTGGCGCGTGCCATTCACCAACTTAGTGAGCGGTCCGAGATGCCGATGATCAAAGTGAATTGTGGCGCATTACCAGAAAATTTGATAGAATCGGAGTTGTTTGGTCACGAAAAGGGATCATTTACTGGAGCGCACCAGCAAAAAATTGGAAAATTTGAGCGTGCGGATAAAGGCACTATTTTTTTGGATGAGATAGGCGAGTTGCCTCTTGATCTACAGACCAAGTTGTTAAGAGTATTACAAGAGGGGGAAATAGAAAGGGTAGGCGGAACTTCTCTAATTAATCTAGATGTAAGGATTATCGCTGCCACCAATCGAAACTTGGAGCAGCGCGTAGCAGATGGACAATTTAGAGAGGATTTATTTTATAGATTAAATGTTTTTCCGATACGAAATCTTCCGCTCAGGGAGCGCCCAGAGGACATAGCTGTGCTGGCGGAGCATTTTACCAAAAAATACAGTGCAAAACTTGGGAAAAAAATATTAAAAATTTCTTCTCTTTCATTGAACAATCTCATGAGCTATAGCTTTCAAGGTAATGTAAGAGAACTGGAAAACATAATAGAACGAGCGGTTATACTCTGTAAAGGTACCGTTCTGACTATTGATTCTCAGCTATTACGAACTGAAAAAGTAGCAGGATCGAAGCGATTCTTGTCTTTGGAAGATGCACAAAAAGAACATATTATAAAGGCATTGAGAAGAACTAAAGGCAAGGTGAGTGGAGACAAAGGTGCAGCCGTCTTATTGGATATCAACGATAGAACGCTCACGTCCCGAATAAGAAAACTTGGGATTACAAAGAAGGATTTTGCTTAATTTTTTTGGCAAAAAATACAGCCATCTTATATTTGTAAATCAAAATTAAATTAAACACAAAGTGCCTTACAAAAAAATCATAAAAGAGTTAAATAGCGAAACATTTAACCAGATTATCCTCAATAAACAGGAACCTTCTGTAATTGTTTTTGGAGCTGAATGGTCTGGTAAATCGGAGATGGTATTGAGTATGATCGCACAGTTTAGCAAGAATAATAGTACGAAAGTACGATTCTACAGAATCTACGCTGATAAAGAAACTGAACTATGTGCATCATTAGGTATAAATATCTTTCCTTCGATTGTCTTCTATAAGAAAGGGAATATTGAGGAAATAGTTCAAGGTCTTTTATCCAGTAATAAGTTGGAGGCTAAGTTACAAGAATACTATTTAGCTAAGGCCAGTTAATCAGGTCTACGTAGACATTTATATAACAGGTTTTTTCTCTATGACCTTTTTATTATTTTGGGGCTGTCCCTTGCGCTTCGCTTAAGGTCGGGCTATACGCTGTATCCGTATGATGCCTGCGCACGAAAATGAAAAGGCATGTCTCACCACAAAAAGTTGAGCAAGCTTTTCTCTACGCCGCCCGCCATCATACGGATGCCGCTGCTATCCCTCATCCATTCACGGCTCGCTGCTGTCGCAGCATCGCGACCCATTTTTCATTTGATAAGATTCACAGATTTATAATCTAGCACCATGAATCTGATTTGAAGCTTACTGTGCATCCACATATATTGGATCTTTTTGTGTGAAGGATCGCAGCGATATGAGGTGGCCTATACGACTGTGAGGCTAAGGACTGAAGACGGCTCCGACGAGAGGAGGAGACTAGTCAGGACTATAGCCTCAAGGAGAATAGGCTATCGAATACTAGCGCAGAGCCTGGTGCAGACCGTCGCTTTTCGCGTAAGGTCAGTACACACCCGAAACTGCATATAGAATAGGAATATTCAGAAATATCAAATTTTGTTGAGGTTAAACCTTCTACATCTTAAGATCTCTAAATGATCACACCATTTTTAATACTATTGCTCTAAAAACGGGGTGATTCTTAGACTCAATTTGTCATGATTTTTAAAAGAAAATCACGCCAAATTGGTTCTTGCCTCGTTAATTCCCAGGGTTGCCACCCTGGGCTATAATATTAACACCCCCCGAAAAAAATCGGGGCAAGCTCTGCCGGGGTTCTTCTCTTACTTCTGAACATCCCTATAAATGTAAGTTTACCTCAGGGTGAAGCATAGATCAATAGCATGAGGGAACCTGTCGTAATTCTTTTCGGCCTTTGCAGATATTTAGAGTTGTCCTTTCTCCATGAGCAGTTTAGCTTTGAAGATAGTGACCATGCTTAAGGCGTCTTTTACCTTACCCTCCATCGCCATGTGATAGAGTTCTGTAAAAGAAATTTTCTTGACGATGAGTTCTTCCGTGTCTTCTGGTTCAGAATTACCGAATGTCAAACCTTGCGCCACGTATGCCACCCCATACTCGTCCGTCACACTATTAGAGGTATTCAATTCTAATATCTGAGTCCACTTGGATGCCGTGATGCCCGTTTCTTCCTTGAGTTCACGCTGTGCTGATAGGAGAGGATCAGTACCGATAATGCCGCCACCCTCTGGAATTTCCCAACTGTACTCCTCTAGAGTATACCTATATTGACCAACGATCCAAGTATTATAATTCTCGTCAAGGGGCAGGATGCCAATGGCGGTATTCTTAAAATGTACCACGCCATATATGCCTTGCCCACCCAAGGGGTTAAGTACATCACGGTGCGTTATTTGTATCCATGGATTGTCGTAGCGAACCTCGGACTGTAATGTCTTCCATGGATTTTTATTGAAGTCTGTAGACATATTTTTATTTTAATATCCTAATCCTGTAGGCCAGGTTGGACCTTGTAAAAGACCTTCGAATATATTAGGGATAATATGAGGCGGCGCGAATGCCACTAAAATGATGACGGTAAAAAAGAGTCCGTATACAGCGCCTCCCAGGTGTGCGTCATGCGCAATATTGTCTGCCGCTTTGTTGCTCATGTGAGAGCTATACCATAGATATCCAATGGCAAAAATGATGGCCGGAATGGGGAGCACTGCCATGATATATAGCCACTCCCACGGCAGGAATAAACAATAAGTCAGGATCACTGCCGATGTTCCTCCTGAGGCACCAAGAGAACGATAGTACGAATTGTGTTTGTGCTTCATGTAGGCTGGAATACAAGCGATGATGATGGCACCAAAATACAATAGTATATATAAGATGCGACCCATCATAGGGTCAAAAATCTGGTTGAAAGTTCGTTCTGCAAAGCCACCAAACATGTATAAAACAAACATGTTAATCCCCAAATGCATAAAGTCTGCATGGATGAATCCATTGGTAATAAATCTTACTTTTTCGCTTGGCTCACGTGCTACAGTGTATGGGTGGAATATGAGCTTGTCCAATAGGTCCCTGTTCTGAAATGCGAGATAAGAAATCAAGCAAGTAAGGGCAATGGTCACATTGGTGATCGGCGCGCTAAGAAAAAAATCTAACATGGTTATCTTTTATTGATGATGATAAGGTTCGTTGTTAATAATACTAAAGGCTCTATAAAATTGTTCTGCGAAAATCATGCGCACCATTTGATGCGAGAAGGTCATATCCGATAGGGCAATTTTGCCTTGTGCCCGATCATATACTTCTGATGAAAATCCGAACGCGCCTCCAATGATAAAAATCACTTTGCTATAACTGGCAGATTGCATTTTTTCTATGTATTTGGCAAACTGAATGGAGCTGTGAGATTTTCCATTTTCGTCCAATAATATTACATAGTCTTTGGCGTGCAGTCTCTTGATCAGCTCTTTTCCCTCTTTTGTTTTGAGTTCATTATGGGATAGATTTTTTGCATTCTTGACGTCAGGGAGTTCCTTGATGGCAAAGTTGGTATACTTCAATAATCTTTTGGTGTATACCTCTATACCTTCTTTGAGATAAGTTGCGTTGGTTTTGCCTATCCACCAAAGTTCATACTTCATGTTGGCAAAGCTACAATATTTCTAATTCTTCTTGTAATGCTCCTCTTTCTGGAAATTCTGCTGCGAGATGATGGGAGAGGTGCTTCACAATACCACGGGCCCCTGCCTTACGGAGATTAAGTAGAATATTTCTGACCTTTTGAGCGGGTATCGGGCCTAAGTGGTAAGACAGATAGTCGCTGATGAGGTACGTATATAGGGATTTAAGTTTAGTACTGTAGTCTTTTAGTAATAAAGGCATGACCTTGTTCAGTAGATCCAAGGACTTTATTTTTTTGATATAGGATATCAATGATTCTATATCGTCCAATCTCAAATAGATATCTGCGATAGCTTCTTTTCTCAAGGTATGGAAGTCTGCCTTTTCTATTTCTGCGAGTATATTTTTGAGATAAGCAGCTTGTTCTTTTTGATCTAGTTTTTTTAGTAGTGTATCGAGATATTGGGAGTCGTAGGTGTGAAAGTATAGTAGCTGACCGTATGTTTGGAGGTCTGCTTCATGCTCGGTTTCAAATGCCACTTGATACAAAAATTGGTACAAAACTATCATTAGACTCTTGTTGAAATTCTGTTCTAGGCCAATTTCTGCGAACTTCTTCACTTGGTTCCACTTCTGAGAAGCTGCAGCATCCTTTAGTGCATGAAATAGTATGTCAGGATGCGTTAGGTGAGCTTCAATTATTTTGTGAAACTGCTTTTTGTCGCCTTCTTCTTGCGCTAGCATCAATTCGAATAAAATCAAACTTACATATGTGTTCTTTCCCCAACGATCCTTTTGTGTTTTTAAAGACTGGATTGTTTCTTTTAGCTTCTCCTTTTTGTCAGCGGTGTTGGCCAATTGGAGTAAGGTATCCAAATATGGTTTGTACAGCCTATGATCCATAATTGGATTGAGAGGTAAGTCTTTGTTTAAAAACTGGAAAATCTCTTCACTGAGTTCGGGACTGATTAGGTTTTGTGGAAAGCTCAAAAATGCTTCCAGGGTTCGAACGAACAATTCAACAAAGGGTTCTTTGTTGCTCACCTTATCAATCGTGATTGGTATTTGAGTACTCAATGCCTTAAGTATCTCAGTAGCTTCGGTATATTTTTTTGAGGCGATTTTATCTTCACTTTGTAGCCAAAGTTCCTCTAAAATTATTTTGACATGCGCTGCCCCCTTTGTACTAATGTCGTTGTCTTTTTTTCTAGACAGGCGCATTGCAGATTGGATCAGCTGTGCGTAATAGCTACTATCTGCAGATTCTGACATAGCAGGGGATAAGAAGGCCTTTAGCTCATTAGCAAAGGTTCTGTTCTTTCTAGCGTATTGAATAATGAAGTTGTTGAGCTCTTCTTTGTCTATTCGATTAAGGAGATGGGATATTTTTATCTTACGCGTTTCAGGAGTAACTTTTTTCTTTTCAGCTTTTTTTTCTTGGAGTGTATCTCTTCTAAGTTGGATGAGCATAGTAGCCAAATGCAAACAGGGAGAAGTCGTAGAGTAAGCGTTACAATCACAACTCATGTTTGTGATTTTATCCCCTATAATCTTTATTTCTACTTCAAATTTTTGCTGTCCTGTGTCTATATGTCCAATCCACAAATTTGATTCAGATTTGAAGTAATTTGTTAAGCATCCGCGCTCCAAATGCGACTCAGCCACATTGTAAACGTCGCTTTCTATATTTAATTCTATGTATGCTAACTGGAAACTCATTCTGCCTTAATAATACGTCAAATATTAGTCAAATAAAAGAAACGAGATGAATGCTAAAACAGTAATAAATTTCTTTAGTTTAGCGCACTGGAACTTTATTGGGTTTGTTATTGTCAGATTTACTGATTTTTGTGGCTAATAGATCGATATTTGCTGCATTCAAATCCATTATAACCCGTAAAACAGATAGATACACATAACGATTAACAATGCTTAAAATAGGATTAGTTAGACACGCAAAATCAAGTTGGGATAATCCGACCTTGAGTGATCACGATCGCCCATTAAACCCTAGAGGGAAAAGAGACGCTCCAATTATGGCCAAAAAAGTACAATCGCTTTTTGGTTCTCCCGATTTGCTAGTATCTAGTACTGCCAAGCGTGCCTTTTCCACTGCCAAAGTATTTAGAAAGGAAATGGGGCTATCCGAAAAACAGCTGGTTTCCAAATCAATTCTTTACCATTCTTCAATAGAAGATGTATTAGATACTATCGCTTTGATTGATGAAGATGTGAAGTTTGCATTGCTTTTTGCGCATAATCCAACCATGACCTTCCTAGCGAACACCTTTAGAGGAGATATGATTGATAATGTACCCACCTGTGGAGTTGTCATATTAGAATCTAGCGCGGACAGTTGGGCAGATTTTCATACGAGCAACACTAAAAGAGTTCATTTTATTTATCCAAAAATGTATGTGTAGAAATTTCAATCTTTTTTTGTTTACTCATCTTGTCATTTTGATTTTATTCACCTGTGATGCAAACCCAAAAGAAAATTTGCCAATTGATGAAGACACCTTGGTAAAGCTATTGTGTGATGTGCATGTCGTAGAGGGAGCTTTGCAAAACCAAAAAGCATCAGAAAAAGATAGCCTAGCAAATGCATACTACAATCAGATTTACGAAAAGCATGATATTCTTGAAGAAGATTTTGTGAAAATTTTGGAAGTCATGGAAAAAGACCCAAAATTGCTCGGGCATATCTACGATCAAGTATTAGTGGAACTAGATTCTATGGAGGAATTATCTTATAAAGGTAGATACAAAAAAAAATAAGGCTCCAAAATCTGAGGGGAGATTTAGTGGAAGCCTTACTTTTGCTAATAAGAGAATAATAATATACTTACCTTAGTTTCAAATATTAATCCGACTCTTAGATTTTCCTAGTCAAACTAGTGAGTGTATTTATAATTGACACTAACCAATGGTTTGAATTAGTTTACGTTAAGGTATTCTTGATTAACATCCATCCCAATTCAGCCCATAACAATTTGTTTACGATGTCACAAGCTCATTTTTTGGCACCACGTCTAGATACCTAGGCCTCTCAGATACAGTTCGATTATCATTTTACATAGCCTTAACATCAATCATGGGTATAATCCCTGCTAAAACTCATATCTTTTGGCTCTAATAGTAGATACCCATAATAATGAATGAGATAAGCCCGTCTGATGTAAAAGTATTGATCGTAGATGATGAACCAGACATCATTGAGTTTATACGGTATAACGTAAGTAATGCTGGATATGAAGTATCTACTGCTGCCGATGGACAAGAGGCGCTAGAAGTAGCTGAAAGAGAGGTGCCAGATCTCATATTATTGGACATCATGATGCCGAAAATGGATGGCGTCGAAGTCTGCCAACGCTTGAGAGCAGAACAAAAGTTTGATAATACTATCATCGCATTTTTGACGGCTCGTAGCGAAGACTATTCTCAAATAGCAGCACTTGATTATGGAGGGGATGATTACATCACCAAGCCTATATTACCAAAGGTACTGATGAGCCGCATCAAAGCATTGCTGCGAAGAAGAGGCAAGCCCAGTGCCGGTCAAGAAAACCAACCTTCTATAGTCATTGGAGATATTGAGATAGATCTCCAAGGATACACTGTAAAGAAAAATGGCCAGCTCATAGAAATGGTAAAAAAAGAGTTTGAATTGCTGAGTCTATTAGCTTCTCAGCCAGGTAAAGTATTTACTAGAAATGAGATATTCACCAAGGTTTGGGGACATGATGTCATCGTCGGCAATAGAACCATAGATGTGCATATCAGAAAGATCAGAGAAAAAGTCGGTAATGAAACGATCAAGACCATCAAAGGCATTGGCTACAAATTGAATTATTAGTGTTTAAAAATCCAACTTTAAGACAAATTGCCCTTTATTCAAGCCTTTGCGTTTGTGTTGCTTTTTTTGGGGTATATTTCATTAGTGGCGTATTGCCCTTTCAAGAGAATAAGAGCCTCACTTATTGTTTTATGGCAATTTTGTTTTTAGTGTTAAGCTATAATATCATCTTATTTGCTGTTAAAATATTTGTGCATGAGAGAATAAAACTCATTTATAAAAATATCCATACCGTAAAGTTACAAGGTAATAAAGGGTCATATATCACTAGTAATAATGCCATGGATCAGGTAGAAAAAGACGTAAACGAATTCGTTACTGATCAAGATAGAGAAATAAAAAGTCTCAAGTCTATGGAAAATTATCGTAGAGAATTTCTCGGAAATATTTCTCACGAATTAAAAACACCCATCTTTAATATTCAAGGTTATGTGCATACCTTAATTGAGGGCGGTATTTATGATGCAAATATCAATATAGATTATTTGCAAAGGGCTGCCAAAAACGCTGACCGACTCAAAATAATTGTAGACGATCTAACAGAGATTTCTAAATTAGAATCTGGTCAATTAGAATTGAATCGTGAAGATTTTGATATCAATAAATTGGTTGGAGAAGTTTTTAAAGATCAAGAGTTCTTAGCGCAATCCAAAAACATTTCTTTTGTATTCAACGAAACTGCCAATAGAAACTTTATGGTCAATGCAGACAAGAAATCGATTAGAAGAGTACTCGTCAACTTAATCACCAATGCTGTAAAATATAATAATACTGAGGGGAGAGTAAAAGCCAGTTTTTACGAAATGGGCCAAAACATTTTGATTGAAATTTCTGATAATGGAGTAGGAATAGATAAACAACATTTGCCACATCTATTCGAAAGGTTTTATCGTGCGGATGCCCATCGTTCAAGAGAGATAGGCGGTTCAGGACTTGGTTTATCGATAGTAAAGCATATCATAGAGGCGCACAAACAAACGATTAGCGTAAGAAGTACGATAGATGTAGGTACAACTTTTGGATTTACTCTGCAAAAGGTTAAAAATTAAACTGACTATCCGCTTGTTGTACAGTAGAGTTAAGATACCTTTTATTTTCTGGAATAATTTATTGAGATTACAAATGAATATTTAGTTTCCATTTAGGATTTTTGATGGTAAATAAGGGAACAATTATTAAACTAGAATAAATATCGACCTTTAAAGATTTAGTGTTGTAAGCGTTAAGAAAAGTCGTCAGAAGGCTTAACTGTTTGAGTCAAACGTACAGCCATACAGTCGAACAAGCATTCCGTTATTACTTACAATTAAG
>CAKZVJ010000295.1 GCA_937923345.1 uncultured Saprospiraceae bacterium | reverse complement strand
CGGCTCCTCCAGATTGATGTGCATAATGTATTGGCTGGCATGTACGCCTGCATCGGTGCGTCCACAGCCATAAACCGTTATCTCTTTCTTGAATATTTTAAAGAGCTTCTGCTCTATTACTTCTTGGACAGTCTTGTTGGTGTTGATCTGTCGCTGCCAGCCGCTGTATCTAGTCCCGTCGTATCCTAAGTGTATAAAGTAGCGCATTTTTCGAAAGTGGTATTTGTGGCAAGATACCAATTTCCTTGGAGTATAATTGGGCCATAAAAAAAGGCCAGAACATTAAATGATCTGGCCTGATATTATTTCTTTAATTAAGTTCTAGTTTAACAATCCAAATCTAATAAGGCTAAATCCAAAGCTTGATTGATGTTGATGGTAGAGCCGTCTGTATCGATTAATTGAATTGGGAATTCTACATTTTCGATGGTGTTGCTTTCGAAAATTAGAATTAGCTCATTGACATTGTTAGCTTCAATAGCATTGTTGTTTTCATCTAGTAGTGAAATTGGAAATACGATATCATAACACTCTTCCAATTTATTTAAAAGATCCATTAGTTCATCTATCTCTTCTTCCTCTTCTTCTTCACGTAACTCGCAATCTTGAATGATTCTTGCGTCAGCTAATGAATTCACTTGCACTGGATCTCCATTTGCATCCAATAGATTTATTGGAAACACTGCGTCTTTTATCTCATTGTCAATTAGAATCTCTATGAGTGCATTTCGGCTATTAGCTGTTAAGACTTCATCATCCTTGTTAATAAGTGAAATCGGAAATGCCAGTTCATAACACTTTTCGAAACCTTCTATGAAGTCCTCTACTAGTTCTACGTCATTATCTCTTTCTCCGATGAATTTGATAACTGGTTTTAGAAAAAAGCCATTGGCGTTTTCTATGATTGAAGTACAGGCAAAGAAGTCAACTAAGAATTCGACTTGATCTAGTCGATCTACATTGACATTTATTTTTACAATATTATCTTCTACTAACTGCAATGGAAATGTCTCTCCATCTACTACGATCGTGTTCTGTGTACCTAGTTCGATATAAATGTTTTTGAGATTGTCTAGGCTTATATTTCCATAGGCCAATAAGACATCAATGCCATCTGTGAAGTTGAGTAAGTTGAATATTCCAGAGTCGGTAGTAAGGGTTTCTTTTTCGCCGTCTCTATCTTCTAGCACGACCCCTATTATTTCTACATTTACTTCCTCTGCCTCGAATGGACAATCGGTAAGGTAAAGCTCAAATGGTGACTCTGTTTTGATTTCAGTAATAGGTTCTGTTACAGAAGATTCTTCCGAACATCCTTGAAGAATAAATATAGCTAGTATTAAAGCGCTTAAGAATGAAAGCTGCTGAATAGATTTTTTCATTAGACCGGTTTTGGTTAAAGTAATTATTCTGCATAGGTGCAAATGATATGCCAAGGCAGGGGTGCTTATTCTGAAACCTGATTAATGAAAAAAATGAGATTTTTAGAAGATAAATATTTGTCAGGCTAGTAATATGTTAATCTCTATAGGCTAAATTAGTATATATATTTAATTCTGTATCGTCAAAGATGTTAATTAGTAATTATTTATTCTGGCTCTAGTCTTATGTTTGTATTTTAGTAGCAGTCTACTTCTGTCCATTTGCTTAGCATGACTTCTTGACCTGTTTCTAGATTGATAATTTGTTTACTTGCTTGGAGATTGGCTTCGTATATCAAAATATTATTTTCTTCGTCTAGACGCAAATTAGAAGGAATGCTTTCGAATGATGTTTTTTCATCACTTGAAGTCATCTCGTACAATGGGGGATATTGTTGAAGGCAGGCTTTATAACAATCTTTTTCTTTAGGTGATTTGCAATTGGGGTCCAAGATTCTGATATATTTTGCTTTTCTAATTAGCTTGATAATTTTTTGACTATGCACAAAGTTGATCTCAGGGTTCTTCGTTTCGATAATATCGAATTCCATTACAGGTTGACCCTCTTCAGAAAATATTTCATAGCAGTCATTGCTGTCATAGCTAGAAATAAATTCTATTGATTTGTCATTAGATTTTACAAACTCCCAATTTTCTAGGCAAAGAGATAAGGTTTCTAAATCCTTCTCAAGTGTCTCTAGGTTCTTGTCTAATCTTGAGGCATTTATTTCTATTTCTAACTCGGATTTAAGTGTATGATAGCTGGCTTCAAAATGATTGACTATTGATGGTTTTATCTGCTCTATGGCATCAGGATGTATGATCAGAAGGTTCTTTGACTCTAAGTAGGAGTATTGCCCCAAAAGGTTAACTGTACAAATACATAAAAATACTAGAATGAAATTTTTTATATTTTACTTGACTGTAGTTTAAATCTAGGTGTAAGTTAAGTATAAAGTAGGTCTCTTTATAATTCTCTTTCGGACAAAGGATAGTAGAGATGCGATCCCGATTTTTTCATCGGGAGAGCAGCCCGGAGGGCCGCGTCTCGAATAGCCTGGTGCTGAGTCCTGCCGATGTGGGTGGGTAGTAGTGGTGATGGGATCGGGAGGAGTCGGTATGGCCCCAAATCATGATAATAATACACTGACAAAATTTCATCTGAATAGGGATGCTTCTAGTCAAAATGTCACGCAAAATCCTCTTATTCAAGTCATAATGTCTCAAAAATATCGTAATCTAGCGATGGCATAGCCCTTGACGTAGGAAGGGTGTAATCAAAAAATATATCACGACATGAATGTAAATAAATTCACAATTAAGTCACAAGAGGCTTTGCAACAGGCCCAGTTTGTGGCGGGAGAATATCAGCAGCAGTCCGTGGAGCCGATGCATATATTGCGTGGGATGTTGACGGTGGATGAGAACGTGATTCCGTTTTTGTTCAAGAAGCTCGGGGTGCATCCGGGGCTAGTAGAGGGAAATGTAGATGATGCGATCAAGGCAATGCCGAAAGTGGGTGCTGGCTCGCAGGTGTACTTTTCGAGAGAGGCGGGAACGATATTGCATAAGGCGGAAGCGGCCGCTAAGAAGCAGGGCGATGAATATGTGTCGCTTGACTTTTTGTTGCATTCGCTCATGCAGGTGAAGTGTCGGGCGTCGCAGTTGCTCAAGGATGCGGGGGTGAAAGTGAAGGAGCTGGAGAAGGCGATAGCGGAGTTGCGTAAGGGTAAGAAGGGGACTTCTGCAAGTGGTGAAGACACCTATAATGCGCTGGAAAAATACGCGGTCAATCTGAATCAAAAAGCGATGGCGGGGAAATTGGATCCGGTCATCGGGCGAGATGAGGAGATCAGAAGGCTGCTGCATATCCTAGCGCGTAGGACTAAAAATAATCCTATCCTCATCGGTGAACCTGGTGTGGGTAAGACGGCTATCGCAGAGGGGCTTGCGCATCGTATCGTGAGTGGTGATGTGCCAGATGATATCGCGGATAAGCAAATCTATGCTTTGGATATGGGGGCGTTGATAGCAGGGGCAAAATATAAAGGCGAGTTTGAAGAGCGACTGAAGGCCGTGGTCAATGAGGTGACGAGTGCAGAGGGAGATTTGATTTTGTTTATCGATGAGATACACACACTGGTTGGGGCTGGTGGTGGACAGGGTGCGATGGATGCGGCCAATATATTGAAGCCGGCTTTGGCGCGTGGAGAGTTGCGCGCCATCGGTGCTACGACCCTCAATGAGTATCAAAAGTATTTTGAAAAAGATAAGGCGCTGGAGCGTCGATTTCAGGTGGTGATGGTGGA
>CAKZVJ010000294.1 GCA_937923345.1 uncultured Saprospiraceae bacterium | reverse complement strand
TTCTCATTGGCTTGGTGGATAAGGATCTTTTTGACGTCTTCAATCTTATGGCCACTTGCGTCCAAGCAATCCGCCATCGCCTGGGGTACGTGCTTACAAGCGAACTCATAAATCTTGCGACCACCCATCTTTATGTACCGTGTATCTTGACAACCTTCTTGATCATAGGTAACATCGAAAGTCAGGTAATAGGCTTCGTCATGCGCGTAAGTAAGCGAAGCGTGGTTTATAATCTCTCCTGATTTCTGGTCTGCCTCAATGATACAAGCTCCAGCTCCATCAGAATATATCATACTATCCCGATCGTGTGGATCGATGACTCGTGACAAAGTCTCCCCACCAATGACAAGGCATTTCTTAGCCATACCGCATTGAATAAATGCCTTGGCCTGTATGACGCCTTCTATCCAACCTGGACATCCAAAAAGCATGTCGTAGGCCACACAAGAAGGGTTCTTGATCTTAAGTAAATGTTTTACTCGAGTCGCTAACGAAGGCACAGTGTCTCCCTGAATCTTACCGTGGGTCACGTCACCAAAATTGTGCGCAAAGATGATGTAATCTAATTCCTCCTTATTGATGCCTGCATCTTCGATGGCCTTTTCGGCAGCGAAGAATCCTAGGTCTGAGGTATTCAAATCTGTGTTAGCGTAGCGTCTTTCTTTGATACCCGTTATGGCTTCAAACTTTTCGATGATGATAGCACTCGAATGGGCTATGTCTGCTCCATCTTCACTCAAAAACCGGTGCTGTAGAAAGTCACTGTTTTTGGTAACTATCTTAGGTAAGTAACTACCAGTTCCAGTAATCCCTATTCTCATATCTCCCTATGTCTTTTTGAGTTAGTTATTTGTGATTCGCAAGGTAAGTAAATAGATTATAACATTTAGTATTAACACCCTTAGTTATGGAATTCTATATAACGCCTCGCTATAAAAGTATAAAACATTGAAAAATAAGACAATAAACTATAAAAAATGTTTACGGACAAGGGGTAGTAGCAGTGCGACCAGCGGGAGCAGTCCGAGCCTAAAGCAGTGCTAAGGGCGTGGGCAAGGCGCAGGACCAGGCTGCGAATGACCCGGTGCATACTTTTTCTGTATGCATGGCCCCAAATCAAACACCTCATACCAGCAGGCTATCGAGACATAAACTTGAAGCTCAGCAAGGGGTAAAAATGGGTAGAAAACAATATTTTTCGTACTTTCATTTTTTCGATAATCGGATATAAACGCAGCAATGGACAAGGCAAGCGAGGTACGCAAAGGAGAAGGGCTCAACTGGTCAGCACTGGAAGTCTACTTGCGCGCCGAATTGCCCGAAGAGACCGCTGGAGAAATGAAGGTCGCCCAATTTCATGGAGGGCATGCTAACTTGACTTATCTGTTGACATTCGGTGGACAAGAACTGGTATTGCGTCGTCCCCCATTCGGCAAAATCGCTCCTGGGGCACATGATATGAAACGCGAATATCGGGTGCTATCCAAGCTCTACAAATTGTTTCCTGAGGCACCCAAAGCTTACCTGTATTGCGAGGATGAAAGCATCATCGGCGCCCCTTTTGTCGTGATGGAACGCAAGCAAGGAGAAGTCGTGCGCTACGAATTGATCGACTGTTTCAAACCGTTTGACAAGGCGGAGGAACGTCTGACAACTGCCATGATAAAGGCGCAGGCTACACTGCATACCATAGACTACGAGGCGGCAGGATTGAGTCAACTCGGCCGGCCAGAAAATTTTTTGGAGCGACAATTGGCTGGCTGGTCAAAGCGATGGGAGCTCAGTAAAACGACTGAAAATAAAGACATGGATACGGTGCTACGAATGCTATCCACATCCATCCCTACCCCACAAGCCACTTCCATCATCCACAATGATATCAAGCTAGACAATTGTCAATTTCAACCGGACAATCCGGACAAAGTCACTGCCATTTTTGATTGGGATATGACGACATTGGGTGATCCTTTGGTGGATATTGGTTCTACCTTGGGCTATTGGCACGAGCCCTATTTTGATGGGTATCAAATGCCTGTATCACTCGATAAAAGTTTTCCTCCTAAGCAGTTTTTGATAGAAAAATATGCAGAATATACGGGCTTCTCTATGGAGCGCATCGACTGGTACCATGCATTTGCCTACGTAAAGGGCGCGGTCATCACCGCTCAACTGTATCAGCGTTTTGTCAATGGAAAAAGTACGGATAAACGCATGGAAAAATTTGGCGCGGTGGCGGATATTTTTGGCCAGTTTGCCAAGAAAATTTTGGAGGATGGCTAGGCATTTTTGATTTAGCGTCTAGATTTGGTGATGGTCTGAAACATAATTTATTCTTTACCTATTTTGGTTTATCGCTCGTATTGGCGTCCGCTGCGAAAAGTCACGAAACCACAAAATGACTCTTTTGGCGATATTTTCCACTTTCTCAATCCACTGATGCCTGTGCGACAACTAGTTGGCGTGCTTGTGCATCACTGAATTTCAGAAAGCAAAAATTTCATTCAAAATAATTTACTTTATGGAATTTGTATTTCTTCAAAATGACCGCATGCACCTCATTCAAAATAATTTATTTTTTCAATCTGGTACTTTCCGGAGTGGGCTCAATGGTGAATTATAAACGCCATGCTGGGGTGGAAGGATACCTAGAGAACTATCGAGTTACAACACAAGGTGGGTTGGAGTGCATTGTTTTTTTAGAGGTTTTGGGTGTGCCACTGATCTGCGCATAAAAGGCTGCGATCACTGTCGCGCTATGCAGGGGTGCGCTGTCGCTCCCGTCCCGATTGGAAAAAAATCGGGACCAGCTGCTAGGGCAGCTGCCCTTACTATCGCTCACACGGGGGATTGAAGCATTATGGAAGTCCTGTTATTCCTTATTAGTATTATCAATCGCTCTGATTTCAAAATTGAAGAAAGAGTTTTCTTCTTTAAGTTGTACATCCAACCTAGAAGTGGTTCTGATGCGAAAGTAGCTCGATAAGCGACCATTACTATCGATGGTAATTTCTGACTTGTCTTCGTCTTGCATGGAATCTATCTTAAGTTTAATATTATTAGTTTCTTTTGTATTGGAAGCATCTTCTGCAATACCCATAATAGAGCTCATGGCCTGCTTTACTACGCTATCTGAATCATCAACCTTGTCCGTATATAAGTAAGTTATGGTAGAATCCTCATTAATGACTTTAGTTGTTTGGTAGTTAAATTCGAATGCCATGTCTGAATCTTTAGCCGTGATTGTGCAAGTAGTTGTATCGCCAGTGTGTACAGGCACAAACAAATCCAGTAAAGCATGAAGGTGTGCGAAATGGGAAGAAAAATTTGTAGTGAACTCATTGACACTTCCTTCATCAATTAGCACTATCCATTTTTCAAGATATTTTTTCATGAACTGATCTTCTGAGGCTTCGATGCAGTCTATTCGCTTTTGGTAAGTGGCTTTAAGAAATTCACCAATGTGCTTTGGATTTTTGAAAAGCAATTCATTAGTCTCAGTATCTGTTACAAAATGAAGCATAGGGAATTCCTTTATCTCATCGGCCAAGTGAACACACTGTCTATCAAATAGTATCTTCTTCCAATTTTTTCTACTAAAAAAAATATCAAACTCACCAGTGTAGGCATCATGCTTGACTCCAAATGTATCTGTGTCTATTTTGACTTTTTCTATTTTACCTGCTGTGACATCAACATCTTTTTTATTGAGTTCGAATAGCTGAGTGGTACCGTTTCCTATTCTGAAAGATAGCTTTTCATAGCTAGCGCTCGTTACAATAGTAGTATCGTATTCAACTTGGCCGAGCAAATTGGTAGATGTGAAGATGGAAAGTAAGAATATGAGTATGGATAGATTGGTATTCATAAATGACTTAGTTTTACATTGCTATTCATTTCAAGCGTTTTGTATAGTATGTAGCAAAATAGAGCTAGAGAAAATAGATCTGAAGTTGGCACAATAAGATTCTTTTTCATCACAACTCTTGCTCGATACTCGCGACTCACTAAAGCAACAAAAAAAAACTCCAACACCCTAGAGTATTGAAGTTTTTATTTTCTGTGGAGCTGGGGAGAGTCGAACTCCCGTCCAGACAAAGCACCAAGAGACTTTCTACATGCTTAGTTCTTCATTAGATTTTCGAGAATGAGGAAGGATGAAAAACGGCCCCAAAACATTCCTTATCTCCTAAGTTGTCAATCACTAGCCGAAGCGCTCTAGTGATCTAAGCCTGAAAGAGTTGGTGGGCGGCACGCTGTGTATCAGGCATCAAGCGCACGGCCCAAAAGCTTTCTAATACTTAGTATTAGGCAGCCATAGCAAACTGTCTGTTGCCATTTAAAAAGGTTCGATTACCATTGTTACGGAGTGAGCAATCTTGCTCCGGCATGCTTATCAAATCGAAATCTTTCCTGTCGATTCCAGTCAGCCCCTCTTTTGGTCTAGGACAATTAGCTGTAAGATTATTGCCATTTGCCTATTGCCGAATGCAATATTACAAACATTCCTTTTGGATTAAAAGTTTCCCTATACATATCTAATTAATAAATGAAGTCCTCTCACTCTTGCAATAGTCTATCTGATGCGTATTTTGTGCTTACAAACCAAGATATGATAAAAATAGGCTTAATAAGCGAGGGTAAAACGCCCCCTGATTCTAGAGTAGCGCTCACCCCTACTCAAGCAAAAAGTATAGAGGATACTGGAAAATATAAAATTTATGTACAACCCTCCGCCACTCGTTGCTACACAGATGAAGAATATCTTTCTGCTGGCCTAAGCCTATCTGATGATATGCCTGGATGTGATTTTCTACTCGGCATTAAGGAAGTGCCAAAGAACCAACTCATTCCAAACAAAAAGTACTTCTTCTTTTCACACACCTATAAGAAGCAAGTCTATAATCAAGCGTTATTGCAAAAAATTATAGACGACAACATCACCTTATACGACTACGAATTGCTCACCGATAATCGTGGACAAAGAGTGATTGCCTTTGGCTTTTTTGCGGGCATGGTCGGCGCACACAATGCGATGTATACCTTTGCTCAAAGAACCAAATTGTTTGAAATCAAGAGACTCAAGGATTGCTTTGATTATGCAGAGGCCACCAAACTATACAGATTGACAAAATTGCCAGCACTCAAAATAGTGCTCACCGGTACAGGTCGCGTGGGCAGCGGTGCAGCTAAGGTACTACAAGACATGGGCATCAAAAAAGTAAGCCCAGAAGTATTTTTAACGGAAGAATCAAGCGAGGCCATCTTCACCCAATTGGCTCCCAAGGATTATGCCGCCAGGATAGATGACAGCACATTTGAGGATCAATATTTCTTTGACAATCCGAAAGATCATAAAAGTACATTTGTACGCTATACCAAAGTGGCAGACATCATGATCAACGGTATTTATTGGGATAATGACGCTCCTGCATTTTTTACCACTGAAGAGATGAAATCAGATCTATGGAGAATAAAAGTTATTGCGGATATAACTTGTGATATTGCTCCCGTTTCTTCGATTCCATCGACTCTTTTTGCCTCTACTATTGCTGATCCTATATTTGGATATGATCCGCAAACGGGTAAAGAATCTGCCCCGCATAAAGATGGCATTGTCGACATGATGACAGTAGATAATCTACCGAATGAACTGCCGCGAGATGCGAGCCAAGCTTTCGGCGAAATGTTTACAGATCATGTTTTAGATACCCTTCATGAGCCTAGCCCTAAACTTCTAGAACGAGCTATGTTGGCTAGCGAAGGCCAATTAGGTCCGCACTTCAAATATCTAGGAGAAGACTATGTAAAAGAGAAAAATGTGTAGTATAGGGCCGTGACTTAATTTTCTGACAACCATTTTATCACATTTTTGAGGATTCTTGCATGAGGATTCTCACTATTTCCTTTCTCAAATTTTTCACCTGTGATGGTTTCATATAGCATGATATACCGCTCACTCACCTCCTGCACAAATGCCTCAGGCATCTCAGGCATGATCTGACCTTCCTTCCCTTGAAAATGATGAGCCATTAGCCATTCTCTTACAAATTCCTTACTGAGTTGCTTCTGCTTTTCACCATCGGCCAATCTCTGCTCATAACCCTCTGCGTAATAATATCGAGAACTATCAGGCGTATGTATTTCATCTATCAAGTGTACCTTGCCATCATACATCCCAAATTCATATTTTGTATCTACTAGTATCAATCCTTGCTCTGCTGCCATCTTAGTTCCCCGCTCAAATAACTGATGCGTATATTGCTCCAATTGCTCATATATTTCTCTACTGAGAATTCCCTGTTGTAAGATTTCATCCTTACTAATATCTTCATCATGCCCTTCCTCCGCCTTAGTAGCCGGTGTAATTATCGGTTTTGGAAAACGCTGTGACTCCTTCATCCCCTCTGGCATTGGCTCTCCACATATTACTCGCCTTCCCGCCGTGTACTCTCGCCAGGCATGCCCTGCCAAGTATCCTCGGATGACCATTTCTATTTTGATAGGTTCACATCGCAAGCCTACAGAAACATTTGGATCCGGGCTCGCAATCAACCAATTGGGCACTATATCGCGGGTTGCGTTCAAAAAGTAATTGGCCGTCTGATTCAACACCTGCCCCTTATACGGGATAGCGTTATGCAAGATATGATCGAATGCAGAAATACGATCTGAGGCCACCATCACCAACTTGCTATCAATATCGTATACATCACGCACCTTACCGTGATAAACACCTGTCTGACCAGGAAAGGAAAAATTTGTTTCCGCTATTGTTGGCATAATACATTTTTTGCAAAAGTATCTATTTTTGCGCGTACTAAAAAGTGAAATATCATCCCACTGTGCAACATATTTGTCTCTATTATCTTCATGTGGGAGCTCCCCTGATGTCTGCTAGTTTCGTCCCTCACTAACAGCCATAGGGTCGGGTCTTCTGTTCCTTCCGAGCTGTATAGACGCATTACCATGCGCCTATACAGCTCGGAACCACTTCACCCCCTAGCTTCTTACGCGCTCTGCCCCGACGTTCCGTTACACTCCAGTCGGGACAAGCTTTGTCGAGCTTAGTCGCCAGCGGCGAGTCGCGAAAATATAAACAACAAAATCTGTAGCCAAAATCTCGTACATCATTATACCCAATACGTACAAATTTATGTAAATCAAGTATTTAATAACATATTCTTTAGATAAAAAATTAGGTGTATACCCTTATAATTAAAAGAATTACTTTTAGGTTTTATTTACGAAAGATACCAAACACTTTAAAGGGATAAGGGTTTATTGTGAAAAAAGGGTTTAGATACATAAAGTATATCGTAGTAGGGCTTTTGCTGCTCTTCTTAGTGGCAATTCTTTTAGTGCAATTGCCTGGCATTCAGACCAGCATCATCAAAAAAGTCAATCAAAGCCTATCCGAAAAACTTGGAAATCAGATATCAGTACAAAAAGTAGATATTGACTTCTTCAATCGAGTCAATCTAAGTGATATTTATCTAGAAGATCTCCAAGGGGACACCCTAGTATATATCCAATCAATAGAAGTTAAGGCTTCATTATTAGGCCTAATTCAAAATGAATTAATAATAACAGAGGCCAAGCTAAAAGGGGCAGACATTCAAGCCAAACTAGATCCCTCCACCAAAGAATATAACTTTCAATTCTTAGTAGACGCTTTTACGCCTCAGGAAAACCTTAATGATACTACTGCATTGAAGTTTGACCTAAACAAACTTTACCTTGAGGATAATAGATTCTATTTAGAACAAGCAAATAGCCAGCTTGATATTGTGCTAAAAGAGGGAACATTAAACTTGGATTTCCTGGACATCAACAACAAAAAGATAATCGCTGAAGATATTCTGTTAGAAGATATACAAGTAAAGTACAGCTATGAAGCCGGTGTAAATCAAAAAAATAATGACCTCCAGTTTACTGGACTTCCTTGGCAAATAGAAGTTGCCAACTTCGACACAGAACAGCTAGACATCATTGTCAAAGAGAAACATAGTAAAAGGCAAGAATCCATAATCGCATTTAATGATCTCAATCTATCGGATGTCAATATGAAAGCTAAGGACATCAAATTAGACAGTATACAGATGAGTGGCCTGATAACACAATTATCGCTGAAAGAAAAGAGTGGATTCCAACTAGATAAAATGGATCTTGAATTCAACCTTACAGACCATGGCATCAACTTACCTAATATTAATGTTGAAACACCGCAAAGCAAAATCAACGGCAGTACCTTTCTTACATTTGAAGAGTTTTCAAATCTCAATAACATTAAAAAAATAAGAATCAATTCTGATTTTGATAACACTAATATTCAAATGAAAGACCTCAGATTCTTCTCCGATTTGTTTTCAAATAAAGGCTTTGCCAATATTTCATCTTCAGAAAATGTAATCCTTGATGGTCAATTAATCGGGGATATTGATGAATTAAGCTTTCAAAATGTAAAAGTTAAAGTTCCAGGCATCATCACAACTAAGCTGAATGGTAAACTCTATAAGATTCTCAACAAGGATGAACTAGCCTTTAACTTGCTAGTAAAAGAACTTAAAACAAGTTCTGAAAAACTTTCAAGCATATTACCAGAGGGCACCTTACCTTCCTCCCTAAATACTTTTGGATTGGTAGATCTAAGCGGTAAGTTTGATGGAACTCTACAATCAATCTCAGTAGACAATTTTGACTTCAATAGTTCTGCTAATACCAACGCAAAGTTTTCCGGACAAATCACAAATGTTCTAGACCCTGACCAACTTAGACTTAAGCTTCAAATAGAAAAACTTAATACGCACCTAGACGATCTAAAAGGATTTATCAAGGGCGACCTACCCCCTTCTATAGCTGGAGCTGGTGCTATCAGCTATGAAGGAAACTATACTGGATCACTAAAAGAATTTGAACTAGATGGAGAGCTTTATACGGATATTGGAAATGCAGTAACAGATGTCCAACTCAAATTTGACAATAAATACAAAAGCGCTTCATATTCTGGAGCTATTCAACTTGAAAACTTTGACCTAGGTTCAGTACTGAACAACGATGATTTTGGCAATGCAAGTTTGAGCATAGACGCCGACGGCGCTGGATTGGATTTGAGGGATCTGAATAGTGAAATGAATGTAAAAGTTACTTCATTAAGTTATAAAAATGTGATTTACGAAAACTTCACTTTTAGTGGTATGGTAAATCAGAAGAAATTTAATGGCGACTTCAAAATAGACAATACACATGCAATAGCTGAATTTACGGGTTTATTAGATTTATCAGGAGAAGAACCTGAGATGGATTTCAAATTAGATGTAGACACCCTAGCCTTATTACCAATGAACCTATCCTCTCGCAACATCTCTATGTCAGGAGTTGTGCAAATAAATGGTATAGGAAATTCACTTGATGATTTTTTAGGCAACCTTGATGTCAATGAATTCAAACTGAGGGTAGATACAATGACTTACCAAAGTGATAGTCTTATATTTATTTCTTCGATAGATGACAAAAACAATAAAAACTTAATCTTTAATACAGATGGGATTGAGGCTAGCATCAAAGGGGATTATCGTTTGACACAAATCCCAATTTACTTCAAAGATATAGTAGACTACTACATACCTGTCCAATGGTTAGTAGAAGAAAGTAACGCAATAACCCCCAGCTTAGATACGAAGGAGATATTTTCCATTGGATTGGAGGTAAAGGATGAATCTTTTCTCCGATTATTCGCTCCCAAATTATATAAGCTAGAAGACTTAAGTTTATACGCCTACTTAAATAGTGATAAAGAATCCTTATTATTAAATGGAAGTATTCTAGCACTCCAATTTGATAAATACAAAACAAAAAATATTGACTTATTTTCTCAAAATAAAGATAACAGCATTGAAAATGAAATCTTGTTTGACAGTCTTACTGGCATCTCCAACATAACACTACCTATAAATAACCTCAAGGCTATTTTGCAAAAAGATAAACTAACAGTAAACCTAAATGTTGAAAATGACTCCCTAGCTAACATATTGTCATTAGGTGGAAATTTGACCAACGAAGATGGTTTGTACAATTTCAAATTTGATGAAGTACTAAAATTAGATAGTGCCAATTGGACTATTTCTAAAGAAAATAGTATTCAATTCAAAAATGACTACTTGTATGTCAACTCTTTAAGGATTTCGAAGGATTTACAATCGCTACTGGTGCAAAGCGACAATGCTAAACCATTAGGAAATACTCCATTAAATGTTCTGCTGGCTAATTTTGATATTCACGAATTGACCAATTTAATGGCCTTTGAGAATGATTATTTATATGGAATTGCAGATGCAAACATTTTGATTCAAGATATTTTTAGCGACCCAAGATACAGCGGTGACCTATTTGCAAAAGAAATAATACTAAACAAGAATGAACTAGGAGATATCAATTTGAGTGCTGACAAAAGAAAAAAATCTAGTATTCTAGATCTAGACATATCCGTTGATGGTAAAGGCAACTATGCAGAAGGAAAAGGTACACTAGACTTAGCCACTAATGCATTGAGATTTGAATCCACATTTAAAGATCTTGACATCACCATTTTCGAACCATTTATAGAAAAAATAGTTTCCGATAGCAAAGGAAGTGTAAATGGCAATATAAGTATAAATGGCACAGAAGAAACACTGATAATCAATGGAAGTGTCACTACAAATGAGCTAAGTACAATCATAAATTTTTCCAACACAAACTACCAAATAGACGGACAAACAGTACTCATAGAAGACTCCAAATTTATTTTTGACAACATGCTTCTTAAAGATTTAGAAAATAGAAAAGCTTTCCTAAATGGGTCTATTAACCATACAAATTTTAAAGACTTCTATTATGATTTGAGCGTAAACACAGAGGCCTTTCAGATACTAAATACGAGTGTAGAAGAAAATCCTTTATTCTATGGAAATCTAATATTAAACGCTGATGCAAGTATAAAAGGCCCCCTAAATTTACCGAACATAAAGGTAAATGCATCTTCTCTTAAGGGAACGGAATTTCATTTAAGTCCATTTACTGAATCTGAAACTGTCATCCAAGATGATTATATCATCTTTACAAACAATTCTGCAATCAACCCTGACTCTCTAGAGGGTGAATTGTACCAATTGACAAATAATCTACCTTTAGATTTAGAATTAACTCTTGACGTAGGCAAGGATACCAAGTTTCAATTCATATTAGATCCAAAGTCAGGAGACAAATTAACTTGTTTTGGGGACGCGAATTTGCAAGTTAACATTTCACCAGATGGGCAAATAAATGTCTTTGGGCAATATACAGTTGATAGTGGCAAATACAATTTTTCCTATGGAAAATTGATATACAAAGAATTTGATCTTGTCAAAGGAGGTAGCGTAATATTTCAGGGGGATCCACTACTAGCACGTCTAGATGTAGAAACAGCCTACAATACTAAGGCAACTCCTTTAGCTATCATTGAAGACAAATCTAGTCTGTCTGAAACCGAAGTCTCTCGATTACAAAAAAGGACAGAAGTGCAAGTTGCTTTAGATATAAATGGCACAATTAGAAATCCAGATTTGGACTTTGATTTGAGCTTTGTTAATAGCGATATCCAACAGAATCCAAATATAGATAGACGACTAAATGAAATTAGAAGTGATCAAGAACAGCTCTATAATCAAGTTTTCGGGCTTATCATTTTTGATTCCTTTGTCGATGCTTCCGTGTCTGGCTCTATAGTACAAAACACAGGAAATATAGCCTTGAGTAGTGTAAGTAGTTTAGTGGAGGATAGGCTAAATAAACTGACTGACAAATTTATAAAAGGATTTGATTTGATTGTTAATGTAGACTCCTACAATACTGACTATATCAACGATAGTCGAAGTACCTCAGTTACCGAATTTGGAGTAGGCGCCTCTAAAAGTTTTTTCAATAATAGGCTAACCTTGAAAGCTCTAGGTAATGTCGATGTAGACAATCGATCTAGTCATGCTGCATTTTCAAGTATTGCGGGTGATTTTATTCTACAATATAAGCTAAACAAAAAAGGAAATATCACCTTAGAGGCATTCAGAAAATCCGATTTTGACGTTTTGTTAGAGGAAAATACAAATAAAAATGGCATTGGGATTTCATTACAAAAAGCTTTGTATCTAAGAAACAAATCTAACAACTAAAAATGCAAAGTAGTACTACATATTTCTTTTTCCTATGTTGTTTTTTGACATTCTGGTCATGCAATACTACTAAGTACCTAGCAGAGAAAGAATCTCTAATAGTCCAAAATAATATTGAATTTAATGATCCAAATACGCTATCTAAAGTAAATAAAACCAGAACAGCTCTTAACGGTCTAATTACGCCAGTAGTCAATTCTACCTGGAATAAAATTCCTACTATAATTTACTATAAAAATATTGAAAGGAAGGCCGCTGGAAAAAAAGAAATTTTCTCCAATAGAGCGGATAAGCCAGCACTTTACACACCTGAAGATGTAGAACTTAGTCGCTTAAGAATGGAAAAATATCTGTTGGATAATGGATTTATTGGATCCACAGTCTATGTTTCGAAAATTACTGAAAACAAAAAAACAAAAGTAAATTATTTTGTTAGTCTAAAGCCAATACACACTATTCAAACTTTATCGAGAATCTCAGATAGCACTAAAGTGGGCAAACTTCTCCAAAGTTTTGATAAATACAGCGTAATCCAAGAAGGCGACCGATATAGCAAGGAAAAAATTGACGAAGAAAGAGCGAGATATGCAAAGACATTGAAGAACAGTGGATACCTAAATATAACCGAAGATTATTTTTACTTCACTGTAGATACACAGTATCATGAAAATATAGTAGATATGGGTATTCATTTTAAGGTTCCTGAAGAAAAAGAAACACTTACTCGATACAAGATTGGTAACACATATTTAAAGTGGGAAAACAATAGACGAATTATATCCCAGGATTCAATAGAAATTAAACCAGGCCTTTATAGCTATGGATCAGAAGATTTAATGAAAGCGAGAATAATAGACCTTACAGTCGATCAAGACAAAGGCGACTATATATCTGAGGGGAAACAAGAACTGACGCTAAGTCATTTTTTATCATATAATTTATTTAGACATGTCAACCAAAAATATAGCCCTGCATATGGAGACTCATTGGATACAATAGACAGATATATTGATCTCGCTTATGCTTCTGATGGTAGATTAGGTACAGACTTCGAATTGAATAATCGATCAGGAAGTTTTTTTGGAACAGCAATTACTGGTAGCTACACCAACAAAAACACCTTTAAAGGTGCTGAAACATTTAGTGCCAGCTTAACACTTGGTGCTGAACTTCAAGTGAATGAAAATCAAAGTCTATTGAATTCATTGATTGCTGAATTGAACACTACACTGAGTATCCCGAGACTACTCATACCTAAATTTTTTAAATACAAACCATCAAGTTTTTTTATACCAAATTCATTTATTGGATTAAAAAATAGTATTCAAAATAGAATTGATACTTACAGCGCGGTAAAGAGTACTTTGTCTTTGGGATATAATTGGAGAGAAACCAAGAAATCAAACCACGAAATCACCTTATTATCTTTGAGCTATCTAAATATTTTTAGGCGGTCACCAGAATTTATTGATTTGGAAAGTAATGATCGAAGATTAGCTTTATCCTTACAGGATCTATTTGATATAGGAATGGAATATACCTACACCTTTACAAATCAAGACTCCAAATCGAAGCGGGATTATTCTTTTTTCACGGCTACAGCAAGAACATCTGGTAATACCTTAAATGCAGTTATAAATTCAGCGAGTAGCAACGTTAACAAAACTATTTTTGGCATCCCATTCTCACAGTATGCAAAAATACAATTGGATCTTAGACACTATGTAAACATCAAAAAATCACAGTTGGTTGGCAGACTCAAGACAGGCCTAGCATACGCCTACGGAAATTCAGAGCAAATACCTTATAACGAACAGTTTCTGGTAGGAGGAGCTCAAAGTATAAGAGGGTTCCAACTTAGAGGGCTAGGTCCGGGAGATTTTGTCTTGGATGTTGATCCAGACAATCCCGTAAGAAATCAATTTTTTGACCAGACAGGTGATATCTTATTGGAAATGAATCTAGAATACCGCTTCCCTATATTCGGCTATTTGAAAGGGGCTACTTTCATAGATGCGGGTAATATCTGGCTTTTAGCAGAAGATCCTATTAAACCAGGTGGTCGATTTGGGAGAGATACCTTTATTGAGCAAATCGCCATTAATACTGGCATAGGTTTACGTTTAGACATCGAAAGTTTTATTGTTATTCGATTAGACCTAGCTGCATTGATGCGTCGTCCATTTCTTAATGAAGGGTTTGAGTGGACCACCAGTAGGCCTGATGCCTTTACAAGAGACTGGGTATTTGACAACCTAAGATTGCAGCTAGGATTTGGCTATCCATTTTAACTTTATCTAGTTTCAGCTCTTTTACCCCAGGATAAATCTCTCTCATACTTTAGCGCAGCGCCTTTTTTTAAAAAACTAACAGCGTCTGGGTCGTAGTTCAGTAAATTCAAATTTTTGGTAATTTCATTTGCTGCCTGCGTATCATTTCGATAAACAACAGTCATACTATTTGAACTATTAATAAGATTATTATGACTTGGATGTTCATAGCACAAGATGGGTAATCCATATAAAAACGATTCCTTTATTATGCTTGAAGAATTTGTATTCCTTGGCAATATTAATAACGAGCCAAATTTATAGGCCTCTACAATTTTTTCTTGCTCTTGCAAATTCAAAAAGGTGATGCATTCTTTCAGCTTTAACGCATCTGTCAATTCTTTATTCAAGACTTGATGGTATCTTTTATCTATAAGTGTGAGGTGCGTCTTCTTTTGATACTTTTTAGAAACACTATGATAAAAATCTGCATAGGCTTTTACCGCTACCTCTAATGAGTTTCCTTCAAGAAACCTCCCTAGAGTAACTAAGTTAAACAGCTTCATAAAACATTCAAAGTTTTTGGGGGCTGTCAAAATCTGGTTAAAAATGTAATATATTTAGATGGTCTACTAATAAAAGCCAAAAAAACAATCAAGTGTGACGCGGGAAGTTTATTTATAAGAACAACTTCAAATATTTACTGAGCTCTAAAGTTTCCTTTTTGATATTATCAAATCGGTAGTATTTAATATGCGCTTGTTCGTAGATAAGGCTTCTATCTTGAAGCATAGCGCTTAGCTTATCTTTGATTTCAGCCATATTTAAGGACCTAATAGCCGGACGTTTAGCCCTACCTTTGAACAAACGCTCAGCTAATGTATCCAGATCTAAGTGCAAATATATCACTATACCATTGTCCAACATATATTTCATATTTTCATGATACATAGGTAGACCACCACCAGTGGCGATAATTTGTGTTTTTGTTGCATCAAACGATCTTATTATTTCTGCCTCTTGTGCTCTAAAATACGGCTCTCCTTCCTCCTTAAATATACTATTGATGGATTTGCACTCATTATCCACTATTTCTTCATCGGTATCAACAAAAGGTATTGCAAGGCGATTCGCTATTCTTTTACCTAAGGACGACTTCCCTACCCCCATACTACCAATCAAAAATATATTCATATAGATATTTACTAAGCTGCGTTTTAAATGAATCTTACCTCTTTGAGAATAAGACTGCTATAGACATGCAAAATTATACATTTTCGCTTATGTTAGCAGAACTAAACCCTTAACTTATAAAGGATTAGTACATTTTTGTTCGTACGCATACTATTATCATATGCACCTTACATTCTGATTTAAAGTAGTTATAATAATAACTGCCTAAATTAGGAATATATTTCAAACGAATTTCTACCAATTGCAGCACCTTTTAAGTAATTTTGGTCAACAAAAATCGAATTATGAAAATCAATATAGTTTTTTGCTTCCTCGGCTTCTTGATTATAGCCTGTAATCCAAATGCAGGTGTAGAAGACAAAATAGCCGCTGACAAAAAAGAAGGTTTCTCAAAATCCGACATAATCCGTATGCCAGTCAGCGCCAATGAACCTATAGATACATCACTGGTTGCAAAAATAGTATTTGAAGAAACCACATTTGACTTTGGAACGGTGCTTGAAGGAAGACCCGTCGACCACATTTTTAAATTTAAGAACACAGGAAAAGTGCCTTTACTTATTTCAGATGCTAAAGCGACCTGCGGATGTACTGTACCTTCATATCCATCCGATGCTATACCCCCAGGTCAATCTGGAGAGATATCTGTAAAGTTTAATACTGCTGGAAAAAAGCTTGATCAAAACAAACCTGTATCCATAATAGCTAATACATTTCCTGCTAAAACTGTAATTTGGATGAAAGGATTTGTTCAACCAAATCCCAACAAATAAAAAAGAATAATGATAGATATGATAATTTTACAAGCTGCACAAGGAGGAGGCATGAGCATGCTCATCATGATGGCGATGATTTTTGGAGTAATGTATTTTTTTATGATTCGTCCCCAAGCAAAAAAAGCGAAGGCGCAAGATACCTTCGTGCAGGACATAAAGAAGGGAGACCAAGTAGTTACAAATAGCGGCATCATTGGTAAGGTCAATAGAATAGATGGAGAAGTAATCCACTTGCAAGTAGACCAAAAGACTTACCTAAAAATCTTTAAATCGGCTATTTCTAAAGACATGTCTGAAGGATATGCAAAAGGAACTATAGAAACTGTAGAAGCAGCTAGCTAAAGGTAAAATATCTTCATGAAATTAAGTATAGACTTAAAGGTAGCGACAAAGCCAGGATGGATAAAAGCAGTTTTAGCAGACTTTGATGCTTTTCTTATGGATCACGCAGATTGTGAACGTAAAGCCTCCTCTTCTGCGATGAGTTTTATTGCTAAGTATCCTAATCGTACAGAAATGATTCCGGAACTTATAGAAACAGCAGTGGAAGAGCTAGAGCATTTTCAAGAAGTATATAAGTTGATGGAACAAAGAGGGGTTCAGTTGGCGCATAAAATGCCAGAAGATCCCTACATCAAACAGCTGATGAAAAATATGAAGTCTAATGTTGAGGAGCGTTTTCTCGATAGGCTTTTGATCGCCTCTGTGGTAGAGACTCGTGGTGCAGAAAGATTTAAAATCGTGGCTGAGCATATGGAAAACCTTGAGTTACAGAAATTCTACAAAATGCTTTGGATATCTGAAGCAAAACATGGACACATATTTGTAAAAATGGCCTTAAACTACTTTCCCGAAGAGGAAGTATATGAAAGACTTCATTGGTGGATGGATAAAGAAGGTGAAATTGTTGACAATCTTCCTTTCAGATCCGCACTACACTAATCTCGATTCTGAACGCTTGGATTTAGTCTTATGCAGAAAATAAATCTGTACTTAGATATCTATCTCCCCTATCACAATTTATAAAAACAATTGTCCCTGATTCTAATTCAGAGGCTAACTTTAAGGCAGCGGTTAAGGCACCACCTGTACTCATTCCTCCCATAATACCTTCATTCACCGCAAGCCGTCTAGCATTCTTGATGGCATCCTCAGTACTGACATCCATAATCCGATCTACTCTATTTGGATCAAATATTTTTGGGAGCATTTCCTTTGGCCATCTACGGATACCTGGAATTCTAGAGCCTTCTTTTGGTTGCACTCCGATAATATTTACATTCGAGTTTTGTGATTTTAAATACCTAGATACACCCATAATGGTACCCGTGGTCCCCATAGACGAAACAAAATGAGTAACTTCACCTGAAGTATCTCTCCATATTTCTGGTCCAGTGGTACGCTCATGCATTTTGAAATTATCAGGATTATCAAATTGATTGAAGATATGGTATCCTTCTTCCGCTGACATTTTTAAAGCCAATTGTCTGCTATATACAATCGTTTTATCAGCAGGGGTGAGAATTACTTTTGCCCCATACGCTTTCATAGAAAGTACTCTTTCTCTAGTTGCAGATTCTGGCATCACTAAAGTTATATTTACTCCAAATCTACAAGCCATCATAGCTAATGCTATTCCTGTATTGCCACTAGTCGCTTCTACCAGCTTACTTTCTTTGGTAATCTCTCCACGGTCCATAGCGCTTTTAATCATCCAATAGGCTGCACGATCTTTTACACTTCCACCTGGATTATTGCCCTCCAACTTGGCGTATAATTTGACTGACGCTTTTACACCTAAATTTTCTAATCTAACTATTGGAGTATTTCCTATTAGTGATTCAAACTTCATGAATGATTTTTCTGATTGTAGTATATTTTAGAGTAGGCTGGTACACTTTCGGTAATCCAAACGTTTCCTCCAATAATAGTATTCTTTCCTATGACTGTATCTCCGCCGAGTATCGTAGCTCCAGCATAAATAACCACTCCATCTTCAATGGTAGGATGTCGTTTTATTTTTGCATCTGCTTTTTTTACACTTAAAGCACCGAGGGTGACACCTTGGTATATTTTAACATGATTACCAATGATACAAGTCTGCCCGATGACGACACCAGTTCCATGATCTACACAAAAAGACCTACCAATCCTGGCACCTGGATGTATATCTATGCCTGTCCGACTATGGACTATTTCGCTTATCATCCTGGGAATAAGCTGTATCTCCAAAGTATCCAAAGCGTGCGCTATTCGATATGCTGCAATTGCTTTAAATCCAGGATAGGATCGAATTACCTCTTGACTAGATTTTGCTGCTGGGTCTCCATTAAACATAGCTACTGCATCCTCCTCCAGCATCTGTTCTAATTCAGGTATCTTATCAAAAAATGCTTTGCAAAGATTATTCACAGTATTTGTACTAAGTTCAGAATTGTATTTCAGTATAGTCGATAAATCTTGCTCACTCTTTTTAGCGAAGTATTTAAATTCTTCGATAGATTCAAAATCACGAACAGACAAATCAGGGAACAATAATCCAATCAAGTCATCAAAAAAGTTGATCACTTTATCAGAAGGTGGACAAGTATTACAAGCGTCGTGTTTTCTAAATAATCTTTCTAAAAATGAATCCGTCATAATTGGTACAATTATACTAATAATACGAATATTCAAAAAAAAGGATTGTAAAGAATCACTTAATTGATAAAATTTTAAAAAAGGGAATGTATCTCTACATGTTAAAAAATAGAAATTGGGCACCTCAATCATCCTTGTTCATTGGATAAAAAAAACTTATGGATTCTTTTCAAATTTAATTACTGACTTAATTTGTTATTACTCTGTCATCTAGCTAAGGCTAAACTCTCTGTCCGATTATGTCATCCAGAAGGGCCTCAGTTTTGCCTGGCCGACAAAAAAAGAATCCTTCCATCAATAATCATCTTAATCGCGACATTTTGTTTTGGTACAGTAGAAAATGCAAGGTTGAAGGATTGATCTAGCTCCTCCAAGGAAGTAAGAATATAAAACTATGAAATAACAACGGACAAAGGATGGTAGTTAGCTGACTATGGCTGTGCGCCGCATGATGCGTGGAAGCGTCCAAATCCCACATAGAGAAATAATGTCAATAGAAATGCTGTATCTCTAAAATGTGGGATGCAGGACCGAAACGAATGTGGAGTAACGGACAGCCTGGTGCATACTTCTTTCAGTATGCATGGCCCCAAATAAATAAAGGGCACCTCTATCAACCTCATTCATTGGCTAAAAGCAAAATTCTTCTGGAATTTTTTCAAATTTAATTACTGATTTACTTCGTTATTCCTCAGTCATTTAGCTAAGGCTAAATTCCCTCAGTCTTGCCTCGTCTATCAGTATTAAATTTGATTTTATCTCAATTCAGAGGTTAATAGAGGTGCCCTAAAGAAAAAGACGGCTTTATTACTGAAGCAACTTGAAAGAATCTATAAACTTGTTGATATCCTCATCAATCACTTTATCACTCGAGGAGAATACTTCTATCAGATAAAATCTGTTGTTAGCGAGGATCATTTTATTTTTCAATGCGTACTTGTCATCCTGATAAATGATCCTCGTAAGCATAGCCGGATAATCTAGAAAAGGCACGGGTTCACTATACACAATGTGTCCATCGATTCGCTCTGCAATTGCGTTTATAGTCTCTGCAAAAAACTGAGTAAGCATCTCCGTCGAATCTGCTGGAATCAATATCTCAGGGTATTCATAGTAAGTCACAGAATACTGAAAAACTTGTGCCGTAGAATCTGGCACTCTATGGGTATAAGTATATAGTTGAATCTCCCCTACTTGGGTGGGAATGCTCTGAACGGTCAAATCTAATGAGGCGGGAGTCACAATAGAAAAACCGCCATTCTCCGAGGTGAAAACAGTCCAATTCAAAGAGATAATGCTTAATATTGTAGTTGCAAAAACGATACTTTTCATAATATGAATTAACTCTAACAAAGTGATAACGAAGCGTACTATTGGTTGTATAACGGCTAAGAATACATATAATTCCATAATTATTCTATTCATTTTAGGATTTATGGGAATTATGAGCTCTTGTATAACGGATCCAAATACGGAACAAGAAGAAGACAGGGGCACTCCTTTGGTCCCGCTGGTAGAAGAATTTGATGAATCGGAACAAAAATGGGGGTTTATAGATAAGGAAGGTAAGGTGGTAATAAATGGCCCCTATGATGAGCTAGGTAATTTTTCTGAAGGCATGGCTGCCTTCCGCAAAAAAGCTAAATGGGGATATCTCGACAAGTCTGGTGAAGAGCTGATAGCTCCACAGTTTTATAATGCATTTGTGTTTAAGGATGGGAAGGCGAAGGTGAGTAATTTTGAGCGAAAGTATGGCATTATTGATGCTCAAGGCAAACCGATAATTCCTATCCAATATGAGGGATTGCGCCATTTTTCAGAAGACAAATGTGCTTTTAAAAAGGATGGTAAATGGGGATACCTGAACAATAAAAATAAGGTCATCATCGAAGCCGAATATGATAATGCCAATGACTTTGTAAACAGTATGGCAATTGTAAAAAAAGAAGGAGAATATTTTTTGATAAATAACAGTGGTAAAAAAATATCAGAACGTTTTGATAAAATGTCTCTACTTGAAAATGGATTGTACAAGGTACGTCTTAGTAAAAAATACGGTGTAATCAATTCTAAAGGAAAAATCATATTGGATACCCAATATCAAAGTATCTCAAAGTCCAATGATCAAGTGGTAGCTGTAAAGAAAGATGGCAAATACAGTTTGATATCCTTACCAAATACAAGAATAATGGTGCCTGAGAATGACAATATTAGCTATCTGAGTGAAGGGAGATGGTCTTATGAAATAGGCGAAAAAGTAGGTATACTTGACAACAAAGGAGATGTCATTTTAGACCCAACTTATTCTATCATAACTCCCTTTAAGAATGGATTTGCGAGCTATCAATCAGATCAATTGTGGGGCTACCTGGATAAAAACGGGGAAATTTTGACGCCGCCTGTCTTTGGGCTAACTTGGGAGTTTAAAGAAGGGCTCGCGCGGGTGATTGGGCGCCAAGGGGTAGGCTATCTTAATGAGCAAGGTAAAATTGCTTTTATTGCTGAAGACTATGATGCCCGTGACTTTAGTGAAGGGCTAGCAAGAATGCCACTCCAAAAACGCTAATTATGAGGATAATGAATTATATAAAAAATATAAGCTTCACAATACTTTCGCTTTTTTTATTTCAATGCGGAGGTAAGGAAAGTACCTCTGGCAAAAATACGTGCCATGCCCCTCTCCCACAAGCAATATTTACTGAGAAGGATAGTCAAATAGCATCGCATTCCTTTTCACTGGACGGCCATAATGCTACAGAGAAAATTCTTTTTTCTAACAATAATACTTTGACAATATATCAATCTGGATGTGATAAAATATCTCAAGAATTTCGATTTCAAATGCCTCCTCAGCCTAATAAAGATATGTCTAGTTTAGGGATTGAAAGCTTACTATTTTTGGCAAATTTAGAGGACAAATTTATGTCTTTTGGAAACTGGGCACAGGCGATCGATAGTTTGCGAAACGAGTTTGCAAGGCAAAATGAGGTAGAAGTTGAAAAAGGTTTCTTCGTTGGATTAGACAAAATAGATAGCAAGAACCAAACAACGATGATAATCAAGCTTTTTCAAAAGTAATTTGCCTAATGGCGCCGTATATTCAAATTTTTCTATGCTAATTCTGATACTTTTGTTTTTGCATTCAGTCTAAAAAGTGAATAAAGACATCAAGAACGAATTATGACAAACAGAGTATTATTATTTTCCTTTTGTTTAAGTTTAAGCTTCATCTGCACCATCTCTAGTGATGTATTTGGTCAAGATTCATCTGAGGCTATTTCTGGAGTCAATTTTTACTTTCCTAAGAATGCTTATCGTCCCATCGTTTCTGAAGGGATTGAATCCTATCTAAAAGAACTAAAAGCTTACGTGGATAAAAATGAAGATGTGCAGATCAAACTGGATGGCTATGCGCAAGATGGGAAAAATGAAGAATGGAATACCCGAGTGTCTAAATATAGAGTAAGAGCTATGCGAGATATCCTGATTGGTTATGGCATAAGCAAAAGTAGGATTGAGATTGAATACTTTGGCAAGACTGGCTTTATCGCCGAAGATGATAGTGCTAAAGAATTGGCTAAGAACCGCAGGGTTGAACTTCGAATAGATTCTGATTCTTAATGCTCCTCGTAGCGCAAATTGCTCGATTTTGCAGCCTCTCCTCAAGGTAAAGTGTGCATTTGGCAACTGCCAAATAACAGCTTCTATGTATGGCATTGAAACGCTATAGTTTGAGCCATAGCTCGATTCTAGGCATTATTTCTTATCTCCATCTGGGATCCTAAAAAGTAAACATATAGGACAGTTTTAGTGATTGAACTTTGACGTAAAGTCGTGGTTAATATGCTATATTTGCGGGCAAATCATAAAAATAATCATATGAAATACGATGTTATAGTAATCGGAAGCGGTCCTGGCGGATATCCAGCTGCTATTCGTTCCGCTCAATTAGGCAAGAAGGTAGCTATTGTCGAGAGGGAGTCATTGGGTGGTATATGCTTAAATTGGGGATGTATCCCAACAAAGGCATTACTAAAGAGTGCACAAGTATTTGAGTACATCAATCATAGTGAGGACTATGGCATCAATGTAAGTGGAGTAAAAGCCGATTTTAATGGCATGGTGAAGCGTAGCAGAGATGTGGCCAACGGTATGAGCAAAGGGATCCAGTTCTTAATGAAAAAGAACAAGATCGATGTAATCATGGGGGTAGGTAAATTACAACGTGGTAAAAAAGTAGAGGTAAAAGATGAGGCGAACAAAACCACTACTTATGATGCAGATCATATTATACTAGCCACTGGTGGGCGTGCTAAACAGCTTCCCAATCTCCCAATTGATGGAGAAAAGATAATTGGCTATCGTAAAGCGATGACTCTTGAAAAGAAGCCTAAGAAGATGGTCGTAGTTGGTGGAGGAGCTATTGGTGTTGAGTTTGCTTATTTTTACAATGCCATAGGTACAGAGGTAACTTTGGTAGAGTACCTCGAGCAGGGATTAGTACCAAGAGAAGATAAGGATGTCAGTAAAGAATTGACAAAAGTATTCAAGAAGAAAGGAATAAATATTCTTGCTAACACAGCCGTAGAATCTGTAAACACCAGCGGCAAAGGCTGTGTGGTAACTACGAAGAACAACAAAACGGGTGCTGTAGAAGAAATCAAGTGTGATGTAGTTTTGTCAGCAGTAGGTGTTAGCCCAAATACAGAAAATATTGGTCTTGAGACATTAGGTATTAAAACAGATAGAGGACTAGTAAGTGTAGATAAGTATTACCAAACCAATATTCCAGGAATATATGCTATTGGAGATATTGTAGCTGGTGCTGCACTTGCTCACGTAGCCACTGCAGAAGGGATAATTTGTGCAGAAAAAATAGCAGGTCATCACCCTGAGCCATTAGACTATAACAATATCCCATCCTGTACCTATTGTGTACCTGAGGTAGCATCAGTAGGATATACTGAGGCGCAAGCAAAAGAACAAGGGTATAAAATCAAAGTTGGAAAGTTTCCATTTAGTGCTTCTGGCAAAGCAAGTGCAGCTGGAGCCAAAGAAGGCTTTGTAAAAGTAATCTTTGATGAAAAGTATGGAGAGCTTTTAGGGGCTCACATGGTCGGTTACAATGTGACTGAAATGATTGCCGAAGTAGTAGCAGCTAGAAAGTTAGAGACTACTGGTCTAGAAATCGTAAAAACTGTACATCCTCACCCCACTATGAGTGAGGCGGTTATGGAAGCTGCCGCGGCGGCGTACGGAGAGGTTATTCATCTATAAATTGAGCCTCCGCTTCGAAAAGTCTCGAAACCAAAAAATGACTTTTTGGGCGATATTTTTAGGAGTAAGCTCAAATATCTCTTTACAAAAAGTATGAGCTCTTTATCTCAGAAGAGTTATAGAGCTCATATTTTATAGTGTCTTTTTAGGGATGTTCATAAATATCATATTTCTTTTAGATAAAACATTCTACATCTTAAGATCTCTAAATGAACACACCATTTTTAATACTATTGCTTTAAAAACGGGGTGATTCTTTGAGAGAAGTTGACTAGCCGTGATACACCTATTCATAGAATTTCTGGATTGAAAGTCTTTCGCAACAATTGTGCATATGACCGGGAAACAAAAATAGCCGAATCAACCTTATCAGAAAAATTCAATATTAATTTATGCAGTAATTTCTTACAGACTTGATCCTTAGCTCCCCCCAATACATTCGCATTTAGACAAATATGTTAATTTTTAAATAGCAGTTAATCTTGGTGAAATATAGGTGCTAAATATCTGATATTCATATCATTTAAAAATAAATATCTGACACCTTGTCACAAAAATTTATGGTAATAATCAAATTTACTTTTGTCACAAATCCTATCAATAAAATAAAATTTTATACAATACTAGCTTAAATGAGGATGCATGGCTTGGTAATAAAAAAGAATTTGATCATTTGAACCGAGTAAAAACAGGGCTATTATTTAATAAAATAAACCTATATATTCGTCACAGATTTATGTTGAAAGATAAGGTAGCATTATTTAATTCAAGCTTTGAGTATTATCCATGGCACTTTTTTGTCTATTTCATTGTTATTAGCTCTTTAGCTTTTCCCTCAAAACCTGTATATTATTTTTTTTAAGAATTTACAAAGAGAGTGACGCTACAGAACACATTACATATTATTTATATTTTACTGCTCTTAATCGCTATGTCTGCATGTAAAAATGACGATTTTAGTGATGATGCTGTTGGTGGTAGTAAAGAAAATTGTGATGTGATTCTAGAAGGTTTTACAATAGCGCCAAATAGTAGAAGTGTCAACACTCTAGAAGAATATTCAGAAATAGTTTTCATGAATGCTTTAGGTATCGAACTAGTATTCTCCATCGGAGAATCCGAATACTTGAATGATGAAGCTACCTTTACACGGGGAGACTCAACAATATTCTGCTATCAAGTAGAAAGTTTTACTACCAAAATTAGATCAGAAGTCGGATATGAATTCACGATAATAAAGGAATCAAAACCATATTTTCCCGAGGTAGATCAAATGTATAATGCCGATGTCTTGAAGATATTTTACGAGGATACCAGAAATACAAAAATTGATAGACGATTAGTATTTCGTAAAGTAATAGATATCAAAGATTATCCAGCTCCTTTATATGAAACAACTCGCAATATTGGAGAAAAATTCTTTATTAATAAAGAGTTTCAAAATGTAGAATTGACCGAATTTGTTTCTCCAATCGTCACCTTATACTACAATGATAGCATGGGAATCCTTGGCTATACAGATGAGGAGCAAGAACTATGGCAGTTGAAAGAAAAACGATAATTCACTTGCCTCTAGAATTCCTAGCCTATATGCTTACCTCAAAATAAGCTTCAAATATCCGGTGTTTATTATGCTCATCCCCTATTCCCAATTCACTAAATGTGCATGTAGAATCCATCTTTCTAATTAATTTCAAAAAACTATCTACCAACCAAGGGTTATAAAAGTCAATAAAAAATGATCTACCTTCATCAACTGAACATTCTACAATTCTAGGAATACCAATTTGTTCTCTCCATCTATTGAGTTGTTCTAAGGGAATATCTTTTGGATTTTGAAATAATTCAAAAGCTTCTTTTGTAGCCTTCCATTTTTGAGATCCAAGTATTAAATGCTTCGTGCTTAGTCGTGGAACAAAGCTTACGGCTTCATTGATTATAATTCTATACTTGTTTTGAATAGCAGATACCAGCTCTGGAATATTAGGCAATTGGTCTGAATGCTTAAACAAATTTTGGTACAATGATGACCTGTTACTAAAATCTTCAATTCCTAAATTGACCAAAGATGCAGGCTCCTTAGTATCCTGATTGACTATATCCCCGTTTTCATGAATATCTAAAAAAACTCTATCTTCAATAGGAGTTTGATAATCTAAGCCAAAACTATTCAACTCTGCAACGAATTCGTTTGCTTTATTCTTATTATGCAAAGAGTCATCTTTTAGGCTTACTACATTTTTGGCAGTATTTTGTATCCATTGTTTTAGTTTATTCATTACTTCATCACTGGCAAGTTCTAATGCTGGAGAGAAGAATTTACCGTATGGAGTAGACACATTAATCAAACGTGGTCGTTCCTGATTGGAAAAGCTAAGCATGATGCCAAATGATTGATACTTCTTTAACTCTTTTATGGATGGTATGCTAAGTTGAATTTCACCTTCTGATTTTTGCTCAATTACTATTTTACTAAGATCAAAATTGTGTCGCAAGGGAGCAGAGGCTTCATACATTGTATCCCATTGCAACGACGAAGTTTCTTCTCTACTAATTGCACTATCGGCTAGCTGTAGCACCTCCAAGACTTCACGAGATAAAAGCTTTCTATCGAAGGATGGCTGAGAAAACTGCTCTTGAGAATAGGTATTCAGATAATACATTCTTTCTGCATAAAGCTTATGATCCAAGGCAACTTCCAAAGAATTTGCATATGCCTTAATCTGAGTATCCCAATGTTTTTGCTGAATTATTGCATCTTTATCTGACATCTTATCGCTGCAAATACCGACGATATCTTCTAGTTTAAAAGATAAGTTGTGCCTAGAATTAATCTCTTCAATAAGCACAGTTATAAATTCTTGCGCTGCGTAAATTGGATAAGAGGGCACTATTAGTTGAGCTTCCAAAAAATCGTTCACGGCGTAATTGGTTAGCTGGGCAAATTGAGCAAAAGTAAACTCTTTACCCTTCAAGGCTAAGAACATGGCTTCGAACTCAGGATCAGATTCAATCTCTACTTTGCTCTCTTCTGCTTCATTTTTATGCAAGTATATGAAGTCATTTGTTGTTCTTCGAAGGCTAGGGTTAAGTCTATACTTCATATATTTTTGCAAGCCAGAATCACAATAGCACAAATCAAAGAACTCCTTCCTTTGGGTCAGAGATAAACTCAGGGCGTAGGTAGTATGTGGATTGAGCCTATTCCATTGCCAGTCTACAAATTGACTTTTAGCAAATGCAGCTAAAGGGCTTGGATTCAAGGACATCCGAGCGAGATACTTCATTAATGCACGCTCGGTTTGCCTTTCCTTCTTTCTAATCTTCACCGCTGCATGAAACTCGTAATGAGGTATAGCCTGATAAACCATTCTACTTGAAAATGGTAGAGATAGCAATAGATCTCTTGATGTGATAAATTTGAGAAAGTGCTTTCTTCTTTCTTCTACTGCTTTTTCAAGCGTATGGAATTCATCAGGGAGAATGGAAAACACATCTAAATGTGTAAGGTTATAGGTAGGGTGCCTCAATAAGAGATAAGGAGAAAATTGCATACACAAAACTAAAAGTTCTGCAATACCTTTTCTATAAAATTGATGTTTTTTGCGGGAAGGACTATCTCTTCTATATCTACATAACTGACCTCCTCTTCTGCATCAATTCTAAGCAGTGAACCCGTTTCTTGGGTATCATCTATAAACTCTTTAACGATTCCTTTTACCGTGGAGCCATCCTTGAGGATAATGTTGGAGATTGAATTTAAAGAAATACGCTTTACATCAGCTGTATTAGCATCTACAATGATGGATTTACTACGACTCTTTTTTACCATACTGCCATCTAAAACGAACAAGGTATCTTGTTCTTGGACATTATCTAGTTCACCTAATGTAGCCACCTTTCCACGCAGTTTAGAAAGCACTACCTGCTCATCTAAAAATTCGATTATAGACCTGGATAAGTCCTGTTCAAATGGAATTAAATCTTGCGTCACCTTCTGCTTAGGAATTTTTACATTTTTGAGTAATTTTTTTAGTTCACTATTGAATTCATACAACCTTCCTTTAGCGGTCTTCAATTGTTCTTTTCGTAGCCTAAGGTCTCTTTTTGCATCTAGTTCCTTTTCTTTTTCTTTATTAAGTTGCTCTAGGCTTATTTCCTCTCTTTCATACCGCTCTCTTTCATTAAAGAATTTAGCAATCTTGGTTTTGACCAATGCTTCAAATAGAGGGATGGATTTTTCTAGGTCCCTTACTTCTTGCTCTAGCAGAGTAATTTGGTCTTTTACTCTAATCATTCTATCCGCATCCTCTAGGTTGAATTTATTATTCGATACCCTTTTTGATGTAGCGTCTTGTTTTGCTAGGTCGACCATCTTCTCTTTTATATCAGCAGGCAACGGATATTTATTGAGCATTTCCTTCGTCGGCATTAGCTTTCCTTGCTTAAGTTGTTTCACCCAATTAGACATTTCTTGGTATTGCAAAAAAGGAATCTCGGCAAATATAGTGTCTCCTTTTTCTAATGCTTGGCCAATCTCGACTAGTGGATAAAGCTTTACCGTAGAGCGCGCTGCTAATTGGGCCTCTCCTTTCTCAAATACTTCTTCCTCTGAGCCAAGACTCAAATTCAAAGTAATATCATGCTTATCAGTACGGAACAAAAATATGGTGCCTAAGAGCACGACACAAACCAGCAAAAGCAGGTTGGCAATACGAGCAAGATGATATGGAGGATCATTTAATATATCTGTTAAAAAACGCTGCATAATTATTCTAAATCGTTTCTTAAAATCAAATAATACGCTCCTCTTTTAGCTAACAGTTCTTCATGTGTACCTTTTTCTAGGATTGCACCTTTATGCAAAACTATGATTTGATCTGCATCTTGAATGGAATTCAATCGGTGCGCTACAAAGACTGTGGTTTTATCTTCAAATTCAGTTTTGATATTTTTGAGTAGCCTACGTTCTGTAATACCGTCTAATGCATTGGTTGCTTCGTCAAAGAAAAGAATTTCCGGTTGTTTATAGAAAGCCCTTGCGAGCAATACTTGTTGCTGTTGACCTTTGCTTAATCGTATTCCATCCTCACCAATACGCGTCTGTAATCCTAAAGGTAAAGCATCTGTAAAGGTATCTAAACAAGCTAGCCTAATTGCCTTATCCAACAGTCTTGTATCTGGATTAGACTCCATTAAAGTGATGTTAGATGCTATCGAATCTGAAAAAATATATCCATCTTCAAAAATGATCCCCATTTTCTTATTCAAAAGCGAAGGGGCAATATCGCTCAAATGAATACCCCCTAACGATACGCTTCCTTCTCTAGGTTTGTACATTCCAACCAATAGTTTGAGTAAGGTAGTTTTGCCGCTACCGCTAACCCCGACAATAGCTGTTTTCTTGCCCTTAGGAATGCTTAAGTTGATTCCATCAAGGACTAGTGGGCTATTCACATCTCCATACTTGAAGCTCATATTCTTTACCTCAAAGTCTTTAAAAGTAGAAAGAGGTTTGTTTTCTGACAACTTGTATTCTATGGTAGGGATATCAGATACTTCAGAAAGCCTTCTAAAACTGAGTTGCACTTCTTGATATTCCGCAATCATCTCAAAAAAGGCAATAATCGCATCCTTGGTATAAGCCAAGATATAAATCACAGCCATAATTCCACCCATGGTGAAGTCATCTTGCACAAAAAGTTTTAAAACCAAATAAAAAATAGTCAACTCCGCAATCCAGCCTATGACTTTAACACCTGTCTTTTGATACTGATCGATTTTATGAAAACGCAAACTGTCTGTAAGCAGGTCTATCTGATTCTTTTCCCAAATACCTTGGTAGTAGCTTTCGGCATTATTTAATTTGATAGCGGCAATTCCGTTTATCATCTCAAATAGCGTGTCTTGGCCCTTAGCGCTACTCTCTAGCATGGATTGCTTGGCAAAAATTCTTCTCCTCTTGAAAAATAAAATGAGGGCAATTTGCAATAGAATACCAATAACAAAAACTACAAATAAATGTGGATGTAAAAGTAAAAACACTACGCTCGATGCAGCTAGCATAATAATAAAAAATACAGCCTGTACTGAAGAAGACTGAAAAAATGCACCTACTCTATAATTGTCATATACTCTTTGTAAGATGTCCCACTTTAGGCGCTTTTCAAAAAAACGAATTGGCTGTTGACTAAGCTTTTCTAAATAAGAAGAAACAAGCTTTGCGTTGGTGACTGCTGCCTCTGCTTGAAACATCCAATTTCTTGACAACTCTAAAACAATCCTACCAAGACCGAGCATTGCAAATGCAAACAAACCGTTTTGTATAAATTCAAAATTTTCTTTTTGCAGGCCATCAATAAGTTCCTTAATTACAAAAGGTAAGAGTAGATAAATAATAGCAAGTAAGATACTCCCAAAGATAAAATGCAACCAAAACTTAGTATTGCCTTTCAAGTGTGTAAATACACTATTTGCTGCTGAGGTGGATACCAGCGCAGCTGGCAAATTTGACCTACTGCCATTGCTATCTTCAGTAATATTTGATTCATCATCACTGATGTATTCTTCAGTAGCTCTTTTAGTATCATCATTAGATGCTGCAGACTCCTCATACTCCAACAATAATACGACTCCATCGCTGTCTCCATGAGCAAGCCATTTATTTAGAAAATTCTGTTTTGGTACTTTTCTTTCACCGTAAGCAGGGTCACCTATCAACACATGATTATCGCTTATTTCGTATACTACTACAAAGTGATTTTGATCCCAATGTGCAATAGCCGGTAAAGGCAATTCTGTTTGCAACTTGTAGAAACTAACTTTAACCGGAAGACTTTTAAAACCGAGTTGTTCCGCTGCTGATTTAATGTCCAACAGGGAAACACCATCTAGATCTACTGAAGTAATTTTTCGCAAATCATCCAAAGTCTGGTCTAAACCATGATACCTGCTCACCATCGCAAGACATGCGGCCCCGCAATCCATGGCATCTAATTGGCGTATGATCGGGTATTTACCCATTTTCTCAGATTAGTTTGTTCAGTAAGTCAGCCTTCCATTAACCGACCGAAACAAAAATAGTCAATCTCGCTTGTATAAGCTCATTTTTACAAAACTAAATATAACAACGTGTTTACAGAAGCGTGTATTTCCCTAATTTAGGTCGTTTTCACTCTACTTATAGTATATGGCTGTTAGAATTTACTACTTTGCAGTATTAGAATTAAAGCTAGCAAAATATAAAAATGGACTTGGAAAAATTGAAATATCCCATCGGAAAGAGAACATATGATGAGAAGTCTGCTACTATAATGAAAACGACTTGGATCAAAAAAATCCAAGCGCTTCCATCAAAGCTAGACAAATTTGCTTTAAAGCTATCCAGTGATGAAGTACAGTATACATACAGACCTGATGGATGGACCGTTGCTCAAGTCATACATCATTTGGCTGATAGCCATATGAATGCCTACCTACGATGTAAGTTTGCATTGACAGAAGAACATCCTAAAATAAATGGATATGAAGAATCTATCTGGGCTTTAATGTCTGATGCAAAATCAACCGATATCAAGCCATCATTGGAAATTATAAGAGGAGTCCATGCGCGATGGACTCTTACTTTCAATGAAATGGGCTCCACAGATTATGCTAGAAAATATCATCATCTAGGATACAAAAACGATTGGGACTTGATGTCTGTTCTAAGTCTTTATGCCTGGCATTCTGAACACCATCTAGCACACTTACATCAAGCCATAAGGTTCAAAGGCGAATTTGGTCTAAAGTAAAAACTAAATCTGCCTTTGTGATTCATTTTGTATTTAATCTTAAATGCCTATCCTCCTATTGTAGGGATGTTCAGAAATATCATATTTCGTTGAGATAAAACATTCTACATCTTAAGATCTCTAAATGATCACACCATTTTTAATACTATTGCTTTAAAAACGGGGTGATTCTATGACTCAATTTGTCATGATTTTTAAAAGAAAATCACGCCAAATTGGTTCTTGCCTCGTTAATTCCCAGGGTTGCCACCCAGGGAAAACGCATCAAAATAATTGATATTCAAATGGATATAAGTTATTAACTTTCGACATATAAAAAATCGAGAGTAAAATGGCAGAAGCATCAACTAAAAAGGAAGGAGCATTACATTTTTTAA
>CAKZVJ010000293.1 GCA_937923345.1 uncultured Saprospiraceae bacterium | reverse complement strand
ATTCTCTATTTCCTTCTGGCTGAATCAAATCTGTAACGATGTATTCGCTACCTCCAATTTCCATAGTAGTAATGTCGTTGATGATACCTCCTTTCAATCTATCGCAGATATACTTGGTATGTTCGTATACTCCGTTTTCAGTAGTAGTAGCAAAAATAGCAGCCACTCGATTGTCATTTCTGAAGATATCTACTGAGTACACCTCTGTTGCGTTGGTAATATTCACTAAGTCATCTGGCGAAGAAATATACGTTTCTGTATTGGATAAGGTATCTAACGGAATAAAATCTTCAATACTAACTAAGGATCTTTCATCTGTGCTGCCAAAAATACCATAGGTAGCGGTACGTTCTCTGCGGATCATCTCAGATTTTGAATTTTTCACCTTACTAGGCTCAATTCTTCTATCTAAACTTCTTTGAAAGATTTTTTCTGCCAATCTACCATTGCTTTCTAGACCACCGTTGTTACCTCCTGAGGTACTACAATCTGGATCTTCGGAGTCGATAAGCCCATCATTATCGTCATCGATTCCGTTTTCACAAATTTCAACATTTCCTCGCATTGGGTTCTCACAAGATGCATCTACGGACTGTACAGTAACTGCATCGATAAGATTTCCATTTCTCAAGTTGCCGTTGCTAGACCTCAGCGCACCAAGGCTAAATCTTGTGGTCGTTTGACCAGCAGGTACCTCATACTTGCCCTGATAAACTACCCATCTATCAGCATCGGTAGCATAAGTATTAACCAGTTCACTACGATCAGGTTCTTGGCCATTTGGCTTCGGTGTCCCAAAGTATACTGCTATCTGATCTACACCTTCACCTCCTCTATGTGCAAAAGAATAATGTAATACATCTCCTGGCATAGTAGCGATATCTTGGTAGATAGATGAATTGGAAATGGCGTTGACTTGAGAGTAAGTATCTCCTTCGTACGCTTGTACTCCATTGTGTCCACTATCCGTAATCTGAATATTTCTGTCAAATGCTGCTCTAGACCAGCCATCTATTTGAGATTGATCTACATTGATAGAGCCATTTTCGAATAAGAAAAAATTTCCTTCTTCAAAGCTACCGTTAACTATCGCTGCAGTAGCCCCGTTTATTACCTCATCACAATCATAAAAATCAGCGCTAACAGGATCTTCCGGTTCTGGATCGATAGTAGTATCGCATTCGTATTGAAAAAGTAAAAAGTTGTCAAACGCAACATCGTTACCGTTATGGCCTATAGTAGCATTCTGAACACAAATTTTGATAACAGTATTATTAGCAGAGTTGAACTCACCAGTAAGTTTAGACCAGCCATTCCCTTCATCTAAGCTTACCTGTTCTTTACTAGTAAGTATGATGCCAACATCTTCATTGTCTCCTCTTACTTCCACCTGAATAACAGGATCCGCATCATCATATATCGGATTCAAAACATTTTGGAAGTCGCCATTGAATTCATAATCAGAATTTGGTTTTACTTCCAATTTTTGACACCATAGGTCAACGTTTAGATTATTTACTGGAAAATCTGAAATCATAAACCGTTCACCATCTGATGCTTTTACATCTGGATTCCAAAACCGATTGCAGTCAAACGAAGAACCTCCAGAAAAAGGCACTGAGTAGAACTCGGGTTCTTGGAGCACATTTTCATCAGAACAATTGCCAAAATATTTTTGGCTGGAATTGATTTCTACATTTCCTTGTTCAAAGCTTGGATTTAGAATTAAATTGTCTGATACGACTACTTTTTGCCTCTCATCGCATTGTGCATGTAAGCAGTAAGCACTCGAAATGAGAATTAGAATTGATGTGAGTAGTAAATTTTTTTTCATCTCCTATGGGATTATCTTATTTAATAGGGGGAGTGAAAAATTAGCTTTACGCCAAAATTACTAGTGTGTGTATGTGTTGAAATTTTCTTAGGTAGGGAAGTATTTTCATATGGGCTGAAATTATTTCTCCCCATCTAAAAATGCACATATGGTACAAGACAAATAGCATACCATAAATAGGGTAGAAGTGCATATTGTTAAGCCCATAATGAAAAAAAGCGATGTTAAATTTGACATCACTTTTTTATCTTACTTGTTATTGTATGAGTTATAAGATTTTGAAGGACTATGTATCTAATTCACAGCAATCATAAATCTATTCTGAATGTGGTAGTATTTCTTGATCTAAAAATACCTATTCCATTCTCAATATTGTTGTGTACTATGACGGGCTCTGCAAATGGATTATCTTGCGCCTCCCTTGATGCTGCTTCAGACTTTATAAATAAATAATTGTCTCTAGATATATTACTCAATTCCACCAATAGATACACTGTATCCTCTTCTCCGGTACTGTTATAATCGAAAAAATTGCTGAATCCAATGGACAAGTCAAAGTCGGTACCGTTGAAAGAATCGTCTTTTAGAAGAATACCATCAAAATAGAAAGAAGTCTCAGCAAATGGATTTAAACTAGTGAGAAAGAAGTCAGCTACTTGGATGACTTCTCCATCTTGGTTTTCTCTGATTCCAGTTAATTGAATTTTATAAAAATTTTCTTCATCAGCTGGGTCATCGATGACGATTCGGGCTTCGTCTACAGTATAGGCATACCCGTAGTCCTGTCCAATGGTCCCATCCTCTTGATAGGAGCCACTTAGGATGTTTACACTATTCGGTATTGTTTGAAAACCTACTATATCATCAAACCCAGGGACACCACTTACTTCTACTCTATAGTCTCCTGCTGCTAATTCATTAGGTTCAAAGTTGGCGATGTAGTCATTTTGACGCGAGTCATATTCTAGATTTCTCAGGAAGGAGTCCTCTTTATACAAGTCGACCGTTGCATTATCAAAGAAAGTGTGTTCTGCCTCATCGAGATTAGCAGTTCTAGCTACAAATGTCTTCGCTATGCTATCGCCTTGATTGAGTTCTAGGTTTATTACGAGTAGTTGTTCTTCTTCAGGCAGTTCTATATCAAGGTCATTGACGAATTTATCCGCACAAGAAGATAGGCTGATAAAAATGAATGCTATTAGGATAAATTGAATATTTCTCATGGCTTAAAATTTAATTTGATAGGAAACAGATGGGATAATGGGGAGAATACTTACTTCAGAAAACACTCTTTTACTTTGTCTATCTCCATTTTCATCAGTCGTTTCTATTGTTCTAGGAAGAACGAAGTAGGGGTTGCTATGGAAGTAGGTATTATAGACACCAAAGACCCAAGTCCGTAGCACTCTCTTTTTTTGTTTGGTAAGTTCTAGGCTTAGATCCAGTCTGTGGTAATTTGTCATTCTAAAATTATTCTTTTGTCCTAGACTTTGTACTTCATTAGTAAAGGTGTTGGTTACTTCATTGCCATTAAAGTCTATAAAGGTATTTGATATTTGCTCAGTAGGGTAGCTAAACCTAGGAAGCGTAAATGCATTACCGGTTCCAAATATCCAAGCACCCGACAGGGAGACTCGCTCATTGAATTTGTGTATCGCCACTATAGATAAATCATGTCTTCGGTCGTATCGAAATGGAAATGGATTGCCACCATTAATTTCCTCAAAGGTTCTATTGTTCCATGCTAGTGTATAGCCTATCCAGCCCGTTGTCTTACCACTTTTCTTTTGGAGAAAGAATTCTATTCCGTAAGCCTCTCCGGTGCCTTGCGTAACTTTGTCTTGCCAGTCATCTTCTAAGCCGAATGCAAAAGAACTGCCTTCTTTGAAAGAGATTACATTATCCATTTCTTTATAGTAGCCCTCTACGGAAAATTCATATTTGTCATCAAATGTTTTCGCAAATCCTAAAGCGGCTTGCCAGGACTGTTGTGGTTTGACACGTGCAGTGCTTGGTACCCATAAATCTGTAGGTAAGCTAAGCGCTTCACTTGTCAACAGATTTATATATTGGGTCATGGTACTAAAGCTGGCTTTGAGTGCGATATCTCTAGGGAGTAAATATCTCAGACCTATTCTCGGCTGCAGTGAAGAGTAGTTGGTATTTTCCACATTAAACATTGAAGCATGTAGACCTATATTTGCCTTTAATTTTCCTAAGGTTATTTCGTCCTCTATGTAAATCGAACTTTCGATACTCTCCGTCACATTGCTCCCCAAGAGGGTGTCTATATCAAAGTCTTCAAAGTTGGCCTGAAAAGAAACAACACCTGGGGTATAGGTATGATGGATGACGTTGGCACCAAATCTTAGGTAGTGATTAGGGTTTGGAATATAGTCGAAGTCAACCTTAGCGGAGTAGTCTTCGATACCAGATCTATAGTTGATGGACGCGCTTTCAGATCTCGTGGTGGTGTTTGCGCCCATGCCTTCTTCAAAGGTAGATTCAAAGGTTGTAGGAATATCGATGTTGTATTTACTGTAGTTTAAGGTAGTATTGGCAAAGAGTTTATTATTGATTTTATAATTCCATCTAAAAGAAGAAATCAAGTTGCCCCAATCTAAGCCCCCTGAAAATTTTTCAGAATCATTGTCAAAGCCAGATTGATATTCGTAATCAACACCAAAGACATCTGCTCCAGAATATCCACTAAGGTACAATCTGTGCTTATCATTAATTTTGTAGTTCAACTTGGCATTCAAATCGTAGAAGAATAATTTTATTCCAAAATTTTCGCTGCCTGATCCTGAATCATTATTATTAGCATTGTTCGCAAGCGCAATAAAAGGCTTAGCTAGTAAGTCCATATATGTTCTTCTACCACTCACTATGAAAGACATCTTGTCTTTGATGATGGGCCCTTCTAAGGTGAGCTTAGAGGAGATGGTGCCAATAGAGCCTTCTCCTTTGAACTCTTTCATGTTTCCTTCTTTCATGTTTATTTCTAACACACTCGATAGTCTTCCGCCATATCTAGCAGGGAAACCACCTTTGGTCAAGGACACATTTTTGATAGCGTCGGCATTGAATACGGAGAATATCCCTAATACGTGCGATACATTATATACAGGGACTCCATCTAAGAGAACAAGATTTTGATCGGGGCTTCCTCCTCTCACGTATAGTCCGCTTTGTCCTTCGCCTCCAGATTGTACACCAGGCAATAATTGGAGCGCTTTCATGACATCATTCTCACCGAGTAGGGCAGGGATTTTTTTGATTTGCTCTACTGGTATTTCCATCTTACTCATTTGCACGTCTTCTTCGATACGATACAGTTTGTCTGCTTCTACTACGACAGTTTCGAGTTCTAGTGAAGTGCTAAAGTCAAAATTGATGGTGGTGTCTTTGTTAAGATTAAATTGGAATTGCTGATTGGCAAATCCGATATAACTGACTTCGATGTCAACGTCTCCAGCTGGTAAGGTCAAGCTATAGAAACCGTATGTATTGCTGACGTTTCCTACTAATGAGTTTCTTTCAAAAATATTGGCGCCGATTAGTTTTTCACCAGATTCTTGGTCAGACATATACCCACTGATGGTGTATTTCTGTTGAGCGGTTAGTACTAGCGTTTGCATAATCATAAAAATGAAAATGCTGACAAAGGTTTTTCGTGTACTCATTTTTGTTAGGTTGTGTGATCTAAAGTAACTCTCTTAAAAGTAAGCCGTCTATTATGTAAAGGTAGTCTTATGCATAATATTGTCTAAGGGTTTTATATTAACACTCATAGTTAATCTGCAAATTACCTCTTTTTTTGCGCAAGGGGTATGGAAGGACCGACCAGCGGGAGGTGTGTCGCTGGAGGTACGGAAGCGATACCGAAGTGAATACGGAGCCTGAAGGGGCCCGACCTGGTCGATTGCCTTTTTCGGCATATCGACCATGGATGCGCCCAAATCTGCCATACTCTGGTCCACTATGTACATTGACTTCGCTATCGAATGAGGCGTGGGCTTAGCCGAGAATTGGTCACTAAGTGTACCAATTACAATATTTTGGAGCTATTCAAAATCTGCCGATAATATATATTTAAAAGTCTAATAATAAATTATTGTACTATATAATCCAAAACTAAAATACTCAAAAATCGTACTGAATGACTGTAAATCAATAATTTGTATATTAATTTATTCAAATTATGTTGCGTTAGGCGATGCCTTTTGCGTAGTTTTGCGCGGTGTACACTCAACGAAAAGTAGTTTGGAGCTTTTCTGCTATTTATTTCGATTACTATCTGCGTTGTGAATACTCGCTGATGCTTAGGCATCGGCTGCGTTTCACGCCTTGATAATAACCAAAATAAATTCGCATAAATTGTCCCATACCAATTTTCGATGAGCATAATAATTTTATCAATAACATAATTGAACTTATGAATTCTTTTGGAATAAAGAACCAAACATTTAGTGATTCAGAATTAGGTATTAAAGGCCCAACTACTTACTGGAATCTTTCGCCATCTGCGCTGATCGAGAAAACCATCACGCTAGGACAGGGAAAGATTACTTCGTCAGGTGCATTAACCATTGATACTGGCAAGTTTACCGGCCGATCACCTCAGGATAGATTTATCGTGATAGATGACATTACCGAGAACAAGGTGGACTGGGGAACGACGAATAAGGAAATTAGCCCGGATCATTTTGACAAATTGTACAGTAAGGTCGTAAAGTACATGAACACTTGCGAAGAGGTGTATGTACGTGATGCCTATGCGTGTGCGAATACCAACTACAGATTGAATGTCAGAGTGGTTACTGAATTTCCATGGCAAAATTTGTTTGCCTACAATATGTTTTTGAGACCGGACAATCAGGCGAAGGCAGAATTTAATCATGATTGGTTGGTGTATTCGTTTCCAGGTTGTCTGGCAGATGCAGAACAAGATGGGACGCGTCAAGAAAATTTTGCGGTCATCAACTTCACAAAGAAGACGATCATCATAGGTGGAACGGCCTATACGGGTGAGATCAAAAAAGGAATTTTCTCTGCATTGAATTTCTTGTTACCCACCGAAAGTGGCGTTTTCCCAATGCACTGTTCTGCGAATGTAGGGAAGCAAGGAGATACGGCATTGTTCTTCGGACTATCTGGAACGGGTAAGACGACCTTGAGCACGGACCCGGATAGAAAGCTGATCGGCGATGATGAACATGGTTGGTCAAAGGGTTCTGTATTCAATTTTGAAGGGGGGTGTTATGCGAAGACGATTGACTTATCTGAAAATAGAGAACCGCAAATATATAAGGCCATCAAGTTTGGCGCGATGCTGGAGAATATCAAATTTAAAGATGAGGAAAACAGAATCGTAGATTATACCAATTCTGAAAAGAC
>CAKZVJ010000292.1 GCA_937923345.1 uncultured Saprospiraceae bacterium | reverse complement strand
TAGGCCCTATCCAGCGTCAAACTTATCGATGCATTGCGAGGATATTGTCGCCCGTATTTACCCCAATATTTTATCAGCGCGATATTAGAGGGGCTAGTATATCTTACTATATTTTGAGTATCCATTATGCTAGATGTATATGATGCGAAAGTACTTATTAAAGATGTTTATTCGGTTATTTGTTTTAAAGATGTTTATTCGGTTATTTGTTTTTTGTTGATTTGTTGGAGTGTGCATATTATTGGATGCTTTGGGAGTATGCCTGCCTCTCCACCGAAAAGGGTGTCGGGCAGTCACCGGGCTATGCGCCACTTCGCTGTCGCTACGGTCCTAGCGGACTTCCCGAATCTCCACTGCGTTCCGTTCGGTACTGGCTACTATCCCTTACTCGGGTATCAAGATTGTTGATTTGTTGATTTGTTGGATTGTTACATTTACTTAGCCTCTAGCCTCTAGCCTCTAGCTTCTTCACTTTTACATTTTACATTTGATATTTTTCGGTTTTACATTTACATAGCCCTTATTTCCCTTTTTTAAAATTATCCTTCATAACTCATAATTCATGAGTTATTTCATCCTTCACTTTTACATTTTACATTTCTTTTGGCTCTTCACTTTTACATTTCACATTTGATATTTTTCGGTTTTGCATTTCTGTTCTTTTCCTTCTTTTTACATTTTACATTTTACATTTAATATTTTTCGGTTTTACATTTCTCTTCCCATCCCCGGCACCTCCTTCCATCTCTCAGATTCCGCAAACTCTTTTATCATTTCATTTTGCTTAGTTAGTAGGCTAGTCATGTAATTTTCTAAAAATAAAGCATTGGCTATCTTTCCTAAAATCCCCAAAGGTGAGTCATAATCAAACACATCAACCATCAAGGTCCCTCCGTCCTGCTCCTCAAAAATATGTTCATGCGTAAATCGCTTAAAAGCACCCTTCACCATTTCATCTACAAAATAGCTAGGAAAGTCAAAAGCGGTAATCTTAGAAGTCAGGTTTTGATATATACCAAAGTGCTTGGCCCGCCAGGTGACAGACTCGCCCAAACCAATAAGGCCTGAAGTGACACCCGCGATGGCCTGTTCATTAGTTTGAGCAGTAGACAGCGTATGCAAGTCAATACTTCTAGACAAGTCAAAAGCAATCTGTCTATCTGCTCTGATATATGTTTCGATTTTGATGATAGGCATAATAAAATCAGATTAACTTTTCTTCGGTGCCTCGAACAAGAGTGCTTAGTCTTCGGTGCCTTCGGTGGTAAAGTGAACAAGTGAGAGTAGCAATGCTAACGTGTACCAAAAGGAACCACCGAAGGCACCGAAGCATCTCTAGCATGTACAAGGCACCGAAGCTTATCTACCATATTCGTAAACAGGTTCTGATAACAAGCAAGCTCCGCGAATGAACAAACAAGAGCAGCTTTTTGCATTTATAATTTATAACTCATAATTTATAATTCTCTTCAAAAGTGCTTCCAGCCCTGCGCGGTGATCTCATGGATATTGCCACCTTTGGTATGCAGCTTGATGCCATCCTTCTTAGGGACAATCTCACCCATGATATATACCCCTGGCATATACTTGACCTTGTCTACATCGTCAGGATGAATAGAAAATAGCAACTCATAATCCTCCCCCCCACTCAAGGCACAGGTGATGGGGTCAAATTTGAAATCAATGGCCTGCTTTTCAGTATCAGGATGAATAGGAACACCAGATTCTTCCACAAAAGCACCCACACCCGACTGAGAACAAATATGATACAATTCCGAAGCCAAGCCATCAGAAATATCAATCATGGAAGTAGGAATCAGTTTGGCTTGATCAAACTGTACAATCATATCCTTCCTTGCCTCTGGCTTGAGTAGTCTGCCTACTAAATAATTTTGATCTCCCAAGTCAGGCTTGACATCTGGAGTGCTCAAGTATATTTGTTTCTCTCTTTCGAGTATCTGTAGTCCCAGATAGGCAGCTCCAAGATCACCAGAAATGCAAAGCAAATCGCCCACCTTAGCAGTGTTTCTATATACTTGTTTTCCTTTGGCTACCTCTCCAATGGCGGTGATGCTCATGGATAAACCTTTGGGAGAAGAAGTGGTATCTCCGCCTATCAAATCCACACCGTACTTATCACAGGCTAGCGCGATACCACTGTATAATTCTTCCAATGCCTCTACTGAAAAACGGTTCGATATAGCAATGGAAACGGTGATTTGCTTAGGGGTAGCGTTCATAGCATAGATGTCTGAGACATTTACGACCACCGCCTTGTATCCCAGGTGCTTGAGCGGTGTGTACATCAGGTCAAAATGAATGCCCTCAATAAGCATGTCCGTAGAGACCACCGTGAGCATTTTACCACTATCTATGATGGCTGCATCGTCGCCGATACCTTTGACGGTAGATTCATTGAGCAAAGGAAAACTCTTGGTCAGATGGTCTATCAAACCAAATTCTCCTAAGTCATTTACATCCGTACGCTTTTCCTTTTCCGCCATTATTTTTTTGTGCAAAAATAGGCAAATTGTATTGAA
>CAKZVJ010000291.1 GCA_937923345.1 uncultured Saprospiraceae bacterium | reverse complement strand
TGATGACGAATTGTATTTTGCCAATGCGGCTTTTTTTATTGAAAAATTTAAAGCCTATGTCCGCCCTAATACCAAGGGGATCAAGGTCGTAGTCTTGGATGCCAGCGGGATGAATGGCATCGACAGTGTTGGTATTAGAGCGTTCGAGGAGGTCTTAGATTTCTATACCGCGCGCGATATTGAGTTCAATGTATGTGGGGCGATTGGACCGGTACGAGATATTTTGAAGAAGACGGGGTTGATGGAAAGATTAGGCTCTGAAAATAGTTTTCTCCAAATCCAAGATGCGGTAGATGATTATGAGAGAGTAGCTTCTTAGCTAGATAAGATTTTGGGCGTGTCTCAAAGCACACCTAGCTATACTTTCCCACCTCGCTCGCCTCCACCCTAGGCCCTTTTTGAGATCAGGCTATCCAGCACTACGCGTTCGCTACGGTCCCTATCAACACCACCAGCCCGTACACGGACTTCCCAAGTTACACTTCGTTTCACTCGGGACTGCTTCCTATCCTTAACGCGTTTATCTTTGTGATTTGTATCAAAAATTGGTGAAGGAATAAAATCTAAATTATAATCACCTGATGTTGAGCTTTATACCATGTGGCTGATTATTTTCTTCCCTATAGAGATAAAAAAAGGTCTCACAGAAACCTGTGAAACCTATCTTTTGCGCCTCTTCTAGGACTCGAACCTAGGACCTACGGATTAACAGTCCGGCGCTCTAACCAGCTGAGCTAAAGAGGCAATTTAAGAGCTCAGAATAAAAGCTAATTCCTAGCAATTATACTGCTTTCTTTTAAAAGCGTTGCAAATCTATTACAATAAAAATAAAAGTGCAATCTTTAAGCTGAAATTTTAAAAAAAATAGATTTAGATGAGTTTATTATCAATAGGAACAGTTGCATTTGATAACATTGAAACCCCAGTAGGCAAAGTAGAGCGAGTTATCGGAGGAGCGTGCACATATATTAGTATAGCAGCTTCATATTTCACAAAAGACTTAATGATTTCTTCTATTGTTGGTGGCGATTTCCCCGACACAGAATTGAAGTACTTACAAAAGAGAGGTATCAACCTTGATGGCCTCGAAGTCATCAAAGAAGGAAAGTCTTTCTTTTGGGGAGGGAAGTATCATGATAATATGAATAAACGGGACACCCTCTTCACAGAGTTAAACGTCTTGGATGATTTCAATCCCAAACTGCCAGCTTCGTACAAGACAGCCAAGTATCTGATGTTAGGAAATCTTACACCGGACATTCAGATGAAAGTAATCAAGCAAATGAAAAAGCAACCGAAGTTGATCACGCTGGATACGATGAACTTTTGGATGGATATAGCTATGCCTTCTTTAAAGAAAGTATTGAAGAAAGTGGACGTCTTGACCATCAATGATGAAGAAGCGCGACAGCTATCTGAAGAGTATTCATTAGTGAAGGCAGCTGCTAAGATATTCAAGATGGGCCCTAAGTACCTGATTATTAAGAAAGGAGAGCACGGCGCCATGGTATTCCATAAAGACAAGATCTTTTTTGCACCCGCACTACCATTAACCTTAGTGAAGGATCCTACTGGAGCAGGAGATACTTTTGCAGGTGGCTTTATGGGATATCTAGCAAGTGTAAACAAAGTCAATTGGGAAGCGATTAAGACCGCTACTATATACGGGTCAGTAATGGCTTCTTTTTGTGTAGAAGATTTTAGCATCAACAGACTTAAGACCTTAAAGAAAGGCGAAATCACAAAAAGGGTAAAAGAATTTGAACGCATGGTTAAGTTCAAGATGTAATTCCTATTGTCCTTTCCTTTCTACATAGCAAAAAGATATTTATTTAGTAAGAAATCTACTAATGCGATAAACATAATCACCTCTATCTCGGTGTTTGGATTGGCTATTGGCACAGCGGCTCTAGTGCTGGTGCTGTCGGTATTCAATGGTTTTGAAGACCTTATATCTGGGCTCTTTAGCAATTTTAATCCAGACATCAAGATTGAGGTGCTTAAAGGTAAGTCCTTCACGCCCAATGAAGAGCAAATCAAGCAAATCTCTTCCTTAGATAATGTGCTGGCGGTATCCAAGACACTTGAAGAGGTGGCCATTTTTGAATACAGCGGCTCACAAGATTTTGGCAAAATCAAAGGAGTTGATAATCAATTTGTTGCGGTTACCTCCATAGATACGACACTGAGAGAAGGCAGCTTCCTTCTTGAAAAGGATTCGATACCTTATGCCATCTTAGGAGCTGGTATGCGGAATAAATTGAGTGTACATATAGAAGATGAATTTTCTTCGCTCACCGTATATACCGCCAAAAAGAAGAAAAGTCGATCTAGTATTATTCCTGGTTCTGGACTTCGTAAGAAGCTTATTTATCCAGCAGGCGTATTCTCTATACATCTAGATGTCAACAACGAATATATTCTTAGTTCCTTGGCTTTTGTGCAATCGCTATTGGGCACTAATAAAATTAGTGCCCTTGAAATTAAAGTGAAAAATCAAGACGCATTATCTTCTACTGTTAGTGCGATAGAGAAAATTATGGGCACAGCTTATACTGTCAAAAATAGATTCAGACAAGATGAAGCTTTTTTAAAAGTGATGAACGTAGAAAAATGGATGAGTTTTGCCATTGTATCGCTGACTCTACTGCTTATCGCATTTAACCTAATTGGTGCCCTTTGGATGATAGTTTTAGAGAAAAAGAAAGACATAACCTTACTCAAAGCAATGGGTACTGAAGATCATAAGATTAGAAATATATTCCTTTGGGAAGGTTCACTATTGTGTATAATCGGGATGGTTTCTGGGTTTTTATTAGCCCTGATACTTTATGTTGCCCAAAAAACAATAGGCATTGTGCCTATCCCTGCTGGCTTTATGGTTGATTCATACCCAATTAGCATCAGATTTACCGACTTTTTGGCCGTAGGTATAACGGTGTTGCTCATCGGATTGTTAGCTTCTATCCCACCCGCACTAAGAGCACAAAGGGTGTCCGAAATGATTAGGGAAGCCTAATATATTCAATATATTTGTACTTCAATTGATTCTATGGAAGATTGGCAGATAGACTTTGAATGGCTAAGAATTAGGCATTTTTTGAAAGATAAGTTTCAAAAGGAAGAAATTCCAGATTTGAACGCTGTACTCTTCTTGATAGGCATTCAGACCTTGGGGCGCTGGAAGAAAGAGTTCACCAAGGAAGAAAAGCAAGATTTAATGCATGTTGCCATCTGTGAAATTACACAAATTGATGGTTGTTATGCGTTTAAGGGCAGAGATCATGATGGATGGCCGCATTATGAGGCACTTAAACCAATTGATAAAAAAGGCGTAAAAGAACAAGAGAAATACTTAATTGTTAAAGTAATAGAGTATTTCGCTCGTGAAAAATACTTTGAAGATGAAGAAAACCAAAATTAAAAATGTTTTCCACTTAGGTGTATTGCTTATTTGCCTAAGTATTTTTGCTAGCTGTGGATCAGAGTTTACCATGGCTGAGATCGAAACCGAGCTGGGTACTATGAAAGTGAAGCTTTATAATGATACTCCTTTACATAAGGCGAATTTTATAAAGCTCGCCGAAGAGGGTTTTTATGATGGTACCCTATTTCATAGATGTATGAAAGGCTTTATGATACAAGGTGGAGATCCAGATTCTAAAGGAGCTGCTCCTAATGTGATGCTAGGTCAAGGAGGTCCTGGTTATACTATTGATGCGGAATTAGGTCATCCACATATCAAAGGAGCTTTGTGTGCAGCAAGATTATCTGATGTTGAGAATCCTGAGAAAAAATCCTCTGGAAGTCAATTCTATATAGTAGACGGTAAAAAGCAAACGGTCATCGATGTGAAAGCGCAAGGAGGGTTTAAAAATATTACATATCCAGAAGAAACAATCAAGTTGTACACTGAACTAGGTGGTTCACCTTTCCTAGATATGGAGTACACCGTTTTCGGAGAGGTTGTAGAAGGCTTGGATGTGATAGAAAAGATAGCAAGTATGCCAACCAATCCACAAAATAGACCAATCGCAGATATTGCAATGAAGGTCAGAATTATAAATTAATATGAATTTTACTAAAACAATATGGTTTTCTTTCTGCACAGCCTTACTTTTAGTAGGTTGCGCGAAGCCGATTGCCAATTTTACCTTGCCAACGGAAGAGCCCATCGCTCCAGCCAAGGTTCAGTTCAATAATGTGTCTCAAAAAAGTGAAACCTACCAGTGGGATTTCGGCGATGGCAATACCTCTACAGAGGAATCTCCAAACCATACCTATAAGTCTAGTGGAAACTATCTCGTGGTTTTGAAAGCAAATAAGGGCAAAAAGTCAAGTATTAAAGAACAACGTTTCAGAGTACAAGCGCCCAAGAATTGTTTGGTAGAATTAAGTACTCCTATGGGAAGTATGGTGATTGAACTATATAATAATACGCCCTTGCATAGAGATAATTTTGTCAAACTTGTGGAAGAGGGATATTATGACGGATTATTATTTCACAGGGTTATTAATGGATTCATGGTTCAGGGAGGTGATCCAAGATCAAAGAACGCCAAACCAAATGATCAGTTGGGATCAGGAGGTCCTGGATATCAAATAGACGCAGAAATTGAAAATTTCCATATCAAAGGAGCTCTAGCCGCAGCTCGTACTGGCGATAGCGTAAATCCTAAAAAGAAATCTAGCGGCTCCCAATTCTATATTGTCCAAGGCCAAAAGCAAACGGACGCCTCCTTGATCAATATGGAGTTAAGTAAAGGGGTAAGCTATCCACCAGATGTGAAAAAGGCATACATCGAAAATGGAGGAACGCCTCAGTTAGATAACGAATATACGGTATTTGGACAGGTCATTAAGGGCATGGAGGTAATAGACAAGATTGCTAAGACAAAAACCAAAAGAGGAGACAGACCAGCAGAAGATGTACCTATGACTATTAAGATAATAAACTAAAATAGAGTGAAAAGCAATATAATCCTTGGTCTCGATATCGGAGGGACTGGTATCAAAGGAGCTTTAGTTGATGTAGAGACAGGAGAGCTTGTTTCTGAAAGGGTTCGTTATAAAACACCATTTCCTGCATACCCTGATGCGGTTGCCGAAAAAGTTCAATTGTTGGTTGATGAACTAAACTATGAAGGAGATATTATAGGTTGTGGGTTTCCAGCGATAGTTATAGATGGGGTGGCCAAGTCTGCCTCTAATATCCATGATAGTTGGATAGGTACAAATGTGGAGAATATATTAGCGAGAGCTACTGGTAAGCAAGTGATTGTTATCAATGATGCTGATGCAGCGGGTGTAGCAGAAGCCTACTTTGGCTCTATGAAATCAAAATCAGGCGTATCGATGCTACTCACTCTTGGAACGGGTATCGGCTCTGCACTTTTGGTAAATGGTATTTTAGTACCTAATACAGAGTTTGGTCATATTTACCTAAAAAGTCAAAAAGTCGTTGTTGAGAAATTCGCTTCCAATGCAATCAGAAAGAAGGAAGGCTTGTCCTATGAAGAATGGGCTTCTAGATTAAATAAATTATTCAAATATTTGGATCATATCTTTAGCCCAAATGTAATAGTACTCGGTGGAGGAGTAAGTAAGAAATTTGATGAGTATAAAGAGTACTTTGTGGACCTAGGTTTTCCTATCCAGCCTGCTACTCTTTTAAATCAAGCGGGTCTGATCGGAGCAGCTTATTTTGCTGCACAAAAAATTCTAGCACCTATTAATCAAGAAGATTAATCACGTTGTCTATATATCTAGTCTCTTCTATAGTTGCGATTCCGCAAACAGAAGCTCTTGTCGAAATTGTATCCATTCTACCATTATAACTTGGTCGAGTCAGTTCCCATTCCAAAGGGTAGTCTTCATCTGAAATGTTGCGGAGTAGCGTAAAGATTCCATCTGCCTCATAATTGAATGGACACAATAAATCGACACTGTATAAGTCTGCCTGCTGTACTTCATTAGCACTAAATTCTTCTGTCATTAGCGTACCGATGATTTCATCTAGTTCATCAACTGGATTATTGAAAATAATATCTCCGAGTATTAGCCCAGAGTGATTTTCTTGCAATTTAGACATGGCAATATTATGATCGGCATAGCACATTTCATGACCTAATACGGATATCAATTGCGCTTCCGACTTGATAAACTTTAAAAAAGCAGAGGTGATATATAGTTTACCACCTGGTAAGGTGAAGGCGCTCATGCTTTCCTCATCTCTGATAATAAATATATCCCAGTTGAAAGCTTCTCGATTCACTACTGTTTGCGTGTTTACGATAGTATTTAAGACATTATTGAGATAAGCATAAATTTGTTCATTTTGTGCTGGTCTATAAAGGTTGTATGTATTTGGAGACTTGCTAATATGTTTGGCCAACTCGCTCCCTATTTTAGCTTGATCTGTTACGGAAAAATTTTGCAAATTCGCTCTAACTATCTCTCCTTCTGGTCGACATGAAAATGCGAATACGAACAAAATGAACAAATACCCCAAGGTTAATTTATACCTTTTTATCATATGAAATTGTGATTACTGCTAATTTTAAAAATAGAGGAGGAAGTGTCGTGCATGGCGGGGGACGCCTTTGAAGGTCTGTTGCTACAAAAATGCAAATAGTATGCCACAGCAATTATTAAGTAGCCTTGTTAAAAGTATTAACATGGCTATCTTGTATTTTATGCCAATCTATTTGACTCAAAAGTTAGGTCATAAGTATAAAAAGCATAAAAAATCAAATTCAATCGCTATTGCAAGCATAAGGTTGTCAAGTACTTACATTGATTTGCTGATTCTATTTCAAAAATCATCTAAGCACTCTGACTATGAAAAGTAGTATTAAAACCAATAATCTTAGCACCATTTCATTTTGCAAGTCCAACTCTACAAGAGAATAAGCCAATCATATAGCAGCTAAGTCAAATGATTTAAAATATATCCAATAATCAAAATATAAAACGAATATAACACCCTTTACTTGTCATTATTACCCTATATTTGCGCGCAGTTTACTCAATCTCAAATTTTGTAAAATGCCTAAGGATACTTCGATAAAATCAATTCTAATCATAGGCTCAGGGCCTATAATCATTGGTCAAGCATGTGAATTTGACTATTCTGGATCTCAAGCCGCTCGTTCTCTTCGAGAAGAAGGCATTTCAGTTACTATTATTAATCCCAATCCAGCCACAATAATGACTGATAAAGTGATTGCTGATCACATTTATCTAAAGCCTTTGACCGTAGAAAGCCTAGAAGAGATTTTGCAAGAACAAGAAATCGATGCGGTACTTCCTACCATGGGTGGTCAGACTGCACTGAACCTGGCTATTGAAGCAGGAGAGAGAGGAGTTTGGGAAAAGTACAACACTAGATTGATTGGGGTAGATTTAGACGCTATCGAGCTCACAGAGAATCGTGAAGCTTTCAAAAAGAAAATGGTTGAGATTGGCCTTAGTGTAGCAAAGTCTCATATCGCCAATTCATTCCTTGAAGGAAAGGACGCAGCTCAGAAAATCGGCTTCCCATTGGTTATTCGTCCATCTTATACTTTAGGAGGTACAGGAGGGAGTTTTGTTCACCTTGAGGAAGAATTTGACGAAGCACTTCGCAGAGGCTTAAATGCTTCACCAACACATGAGGTATTAGTCGAGCAAGCAGTTTTAGGATGGAAGGAATATGAATTAGAGCTGCTCCGTGATGCAAACGATAATGTAGTTATTATTTGTACCGTGGAAAACTTAGATCCGATGGGTATACACACTGGAGACAGTATTACGGTTGCTCCCGCCATGACGCTGCCGGACACAGGATACCAAGAGATGCGTGATCAAGCGATTTTAGCCATGCGTTCATTAGGTAATTTTGCAGGAGGATGTAATATCCAGTTCTCTATCAATCCAGCTACAGAAGAACTTATCGTAATCGAAATCAATCCTCGTGTCTCGCGATCTTCTGCTTTAGCTAGTAAAGCAACAGGATACCCGATTGCAAAAATAGCTTCAAAGCTAGCGATTGGATATACACTTGATGAGTTGAAAAATCAAATCACTCAAACTACCTCAGCGTACTTTGAGCCAGCATTGGATTATGTAATCGTGAAAATGCCGAGATGGAATTTTGATAAATTCTACGGTTCAGATCATACCCTAGGTCTGCAGATGAAATCTGTCGGTGAGGTGATGGCTATCGGAAGAAATTTCCTAGAAGCGCTCCAAAAAGCATGTCAGTCTCAGGAGAATAATAGAATGGGACTAGGAGCAGACAAAAAAGAATGGATCAAGACGGCTGACATATTACAAAGGATGAAAGTCGCTAGTGACGATAGAATATATAGAGTAAAAGATGCTTTAAGATTGGGAGTGCCTGAAAAGACAATTCATAATCTTACCAAAATTGACCCCTGGTACATTGGTCAAATCAAGGAGCTTGTCAAGTATGAGAAAGAACTCATGAAATACAACGTCCCAGAGGATTTGACTTTTGATTTCATGATGCAACTCAAAAAAGTAGGTTACTCTGACGCTCAAATAGCTTGGCTAATGCGTGTAGATGAAAAAGCCATCAAAAATAGAAGAACAGAACTAGGAATCAGAAGAGTTTACAAAACGGTAGATACCTGTGCTGCAGAATTTGAAGCGCACACCCCTTACTTCTACTCTACATTTGACGCTGAGAATGAAAGTGTTGTTTCTGACAAAAAGAAAATAATGGTTTTGGGTTCAGGACCGAACCGTATCGGTCAGGGAATCGAATTTGATTACTGCTGTGTCCACGGTTTGATGGCTATCAAGGAAGCTGGCTTCGAATCTATCATGGTAAACTGTAATCCAGAGACCGTATCTACAGATTTTGATGTGGCAGATAAGTTATACTTTGAGCCTGTATTTTGGGAGCACATAGAAGAGATTTTGGATCACGAAAAGCCAGAAGGGGTAATCGTCCAGTTGGGTGGCCAAACGGCACTTAAGCTAGCAGAAAAAATAACGAAAAAAGGAGTTAAAATTATTGGTACTTCTTATGAGTCATTAGACCTTGCAGAAGATAGAGGCCGATTTTCTGATATCCTTAAAGAATTAGAAATACCATATCCAAACTATGGTACTGCGGAAGATGCAGATGAAGCATTAGCAGTAGCCAATAAAGTTACTTATCCAGTACTTGTCAGACCATCTTATGTATTAGGTGGTCAGAGTATGCGTATCGTTATCAACGATGAAGAATTAGAAAAGCACGTACTAGGAATCTTCAAGAAAATGCCAGATAATAAAGTTCTTGTTGATCAATTTTTAGAAAGAGCAAGAGAAGCAGAGGTAGATGCCATTTGCGATGGAGAGGATGTACTAATCATGGGGATCATGGAGCACATCGAGCCTGCAGGAATACACTCAGGAGATAGTAGTGCGATGTTGCCGACCTATAGTCTATCGGACGAAGCAGTGCAGAAGATGAAAGACATCACACGTAAATTGGCTTTCGCGCTGAACACAGTTGGTTTGATCAATATTCAGTTTGCTATCAAAGATGATAACGTATATGTAATTGAGGCGAATCCAAGAGCTTCTAGAACGACACCATTCATCGCAAAAGCATACCAAGTACCTTTCTTAAATATTGCTACAAAAGTGATGCTTGGAACACATAAGATCAAAGACTTCAAAATTGAGAAGAAATTAGACGGCTATGCCATCAAGGTGCCAGTATTCTCATTTGATAAATTTCCAAACGTAGATAAAAATCTAGGACCAGAGATGAAGTCTACCGGTGAAGCCATTAGATTTATAAAAGATCTTAATGATCCATACTTTAGAGACTTGGACAAAAAGAGGTCTCTTTACTTGTCAAGATAAAAACCTAACATAGATGAAGTCGAAAGAGGAAATAGTCAAAAATTGGTTGCCGAGGTACACTGGTACGGAGCTCAAAGATTTTGGAGAATATATTTTGGTTGTTAACTTTTCGGCTTATCTAAAAACATTTGCGGAGTGGCACAACGTAGAAATTAAAGGACAGGATCGTTCTATGCCGAGTGCTACTGCGGACAATATTACCATGATCAATTTTGGTATGGGTAGTCCTAACGCCGGTACTGTCGTAGATTTATTAACAGCAATAATGCCTAAAGCTTTACTTTTTTTGGGTAAATGTGGAGGGCTCAAAACGCATCTCAACAAAGTAGGTGATTTGATATTGCCTATCGCTGCTATCCGAGGGGAGGGTACATCCAATGATTATCTTCCTGCAGAAGTACCCGCTTTGCCAGCCTTCGCCCTACAAAAAGCGATTTCTACCACCATCAGAGAATACGAAAGAGACTATTGGACAGGGACTATTTACACTACTAACAAGCGAGTGTGGGAACATAGGGAAGATTTTAAGTCATATCTTAGAAGCTTGCGTCCGATTGCTATAGATATGGAAACAGCAACTATTTTTATTGCCGCCTTCAAAAATGAAATCCCAGCGGGAGCATTACTCTTAGTCTCCGATATGCCAATGGTGCCAGATGGTGTCAAAACCGAGAAGAGTGATAAAGTTGTTACGGCCAAATTTGCCGATGAACATCTCAAAATTGGTATCGACTCTCTCAAGCAACTCATCAATCATTCCCTCACCGTCAAGCATCTCCGTTTCTAAGATGCAAGCGATGTATGACAAGATAGAAGAAGCAAAAAATTATATCACAGATCAAGGTGGATTTGAGTGCAAGCAAGCCGTCGTCTTAGGTACAGGTCTTGGTAACCTCTCCGATCAGATACAAATACAGACGGCTATACAGTATGCAGATATTCCTCATTTTCCAACCTCTACCGTAGAAAGTCACAAAGGGCAACTACTCTTTGGGACCTTGGATGGCGTTCCCATTATAGTGCTCGCAGGACGTTTTCATTACTACGAAGGCTATAGCATGAAGGAACTCACTTTTCCGATTCGGGTTCTCAAGTTTCTTGGCGTGGACATAGTATATATGTCCAACGTATCTGGCAGTGTCAATCCAAATTTCAAACCAGGCACAGTCGTATTGGTTAAAGATCATATCAACACGCACCCAGAAAATCCATTGCGCGGCTTCAATGATGAGCGCCTTGGGCCACGCTTTCCAGACATGTTGCATACCTATGATGCAACCATTAGAGAAGCTGTGATGGCTATCGCACAAGCTAAAAAAATCGACCTCCATGAAGGCGTGTATCTTTCCTTACAAGGCCCCAATTTGGAGACGCCCGCGGAGTATCACTATTACCATACCATCGGTGCTGATCTGATAGGGATGTCGACAGTTCCGGAGGTAATCGTGGCGCGACATTCAGGCATGCGCGTTTGCGTCCTTTCGATTGTCTCCAATCTGTGCTACCCCATCAGCGCCATCACAGAGACAACTATCGAAGAGGTAATCGCGATAGCGAATAAGGCAGAACCCAAGTTGACAACCATAGTCCGACAGCTGGTTCAAGATTTTCAATAAGGTATTTATTTGGGGGCTCCTCCGATGAAAAATCGGAGTCGGGCCATCCGCTGCTCGCTACTCGCTCGGTCCGAAAAGGACTCCCACACTATCGTGTGGTCCAGCTACTACCCCTAGCCCGTGGATAATACCTAGCTGTTGAGACCAGTATTTTAGTTGGGGCTTTTTCCTTTAGAAACTAAACTGCTCGAAGTTATTTTGCACTTTTGTACGCATCCCGCCTGGCGTGAACGCAGGTCTAAGCGGTGCAAACGGAGTGCGCTAGAGGCAAGAGGTGGTAGCGGTATCCTAGTACAGACGCATAGTCATGCGTCTGTACTAGGGTAGTAGCGGACGACTCGGTCCCGTGCCGAACTTTTCTTCGGCATCGGGATGACCCATAATAATTAGCATTACACTATCCGCATAAAATAGATTAACTTTGGAGGCTATACCCATTAGAATATTTAAAAAAACAGAGGTGGGTAAACATTACATCGAGCAGCAAGTTTAATATAAATGAGTACTGTAAAAGAGGCAAAAGTCAAAAGTAAAAAGAAGCAAGCAGCCGTAGCTGAAGAGTATATCGAAATCGTTGGGGCCAACGAAAACAATCTGAAAAATATAAACGTCAACATCCCGCGAGATCAACTCGTAGTCGTGACGGGGGTGAGTGGCAGTGGCAAATCTTCGCTAGCCTTTGATACCATCTATGCGGAGGGGCAGCGGAGATATATGGAGACTTTTACTTCCTATGCGCGACAGTTTATTGGGGACATGGAACGTCCAGAGGTGGAGAAAATAGATGGTCTCAGTCCAGTGATCTCAATAGAACAGAAGACTACAGGGCGGAATCCGCGTTCTACGGTAGGGACCATTACGGAGGTCTATGATTTTATGCGATTGCTTTTTGCGAGGGTGTCCAATGCGTACTCTTATGCAACAGGTAAGCTCATGGTGCGCTATACCGAGGAGCAAATGGGAGAGCACATCTTGAAGGATTTTAAGAACAAAAAAATATTGCTTTTGGCGCCACTGGTGCGTGCCAGGAAAGGGCACTATCGAGAGCTGTTTGACCAAATTCGAAAACAGGGTTATACTAAAGTGCGCGTGGATAATGTGGTGGTGCCTCTAGCGCCGGGTATGCAAATCGATAGATATAAAGTCCACGATATCGAGGTGGTGATTGATAGATTTAAAGTAGAGACCGCGAAGAAAGATAGGTTGTTCACTTCTCTATCTACGGCACTCAATATGGGGAATGGATTCATCATGGTGTCCGAGCATGGGACAGGAGAAATACATTCATATAGTAAACATCTGATGTGCCCCGAGTCTGGGATTTCCTATGAGGAACCTTCGCCTAATGCCTTCTCATTTAATTCGCCTTATGGCTATTGTCCTTCGTGCAATGGTTTAGGAAAAATACCGCAAGTCGATATCGATAAGGTGATTCCAGATGATAGCAAAAGTATAAATGAAGTGGGGATCGCCCCCTTCGGTGAGGTGCGTGACAATACGACTTTTAAGCAGCTGCGAGCGATTGCGAAAAAAAATAAGTTCACCTTTTCGACACCCATAAAAAAGATTCCCAAGAAAGCCTTGGAGATGATTTTGTATGGAGGGGGAAAACCGACTGGACCAGCTAAAAAAGTGGATCATGATTTGGTATATGATCTGGGAACGGATGGTATCGTGAATATGTTGAGACACTGGTACAGCAATAGTAGCTCGGAGAAAATAAGAAAGTGGGCGGAGGAGTTTATGACTATTGATCGCTGTGAAGATTGTGAAGGGCAACGATTGCGCAAAGAGTCTCGTCACTTCAAGATAGATGAGAAAAATATTTCTGATCTAGCGGAGATGGATATCAATCTGCTGTATGAGTGGTTTGAGAAAATAGATAAAAAATTAGACAAACGCCAAAAATTAATTGCGAAGGATGTGCTCAATGAAATCAAATTGAGAATTGGTTTCTTGCTGCATGTGGGTCTTGATTATCTAACCTTAGATCGGGCTGCCAATACTTTGTCCGGAGGGGAGGCGCAACGAATCCGGCTAGCTACGCAGATAGGATCTCAGCTCACGGGGATAACGTACATCTTGGATGAGCCGAGCATCGGACTGCATCAGAGGGATAATCAAAAGTTGATTACCGCATTGCAAGAATTGGTGGAGATCGGCAATACAGTTATCGTAGTAGAGCATGATAAGGATATTATGTTGGCATCTGATTATCTGATTGATTTGGGGCCTGGCGCGGGTAAGCATGGTGGTGCTATCGTAGCGGAAGGCAAGCCAAAAGATTTTGTGAAAAATAAAACCTTGACGGCGGCCTATCTCAATAATAAAATAAAGATAGAAGTCCCCGAGGAGCGACGAAAAGGAAGTGGGAAATATTTAGAATTGAAAGGGGCGAAAGGAAATAATCTGCACAGTGTAGATTTGAAAATTCCATTGGGTACCTTGACCTGTATTACTGGAGTGTCTGGCTCTGGAAAGTCAAGTTTGATCAATTCTACTTTGTATCCAATCATGCGAACACATTATTATCGCAGCAATAATAAACCCTTAGAATATAAGAGTATAAAAGGGTTAGACCATCTGGATAAGGTGATTGAAATAGATCAGGCACCTATCGGCCGGACCCCTCGTTCAAATCCGGCGACCTACACTGGAGTGTTTACGGAGATAAGAAAATTATTTACAGGTTTACCAGAAGCAAAGATTAGAGGCTATAAGATGGGCCGCTTTTCTTTCAATGTGAAAGGGGGAAGATGTGAGACCTGTGGCGGTGGTGGTAAGCGAGTCATAGAGATGAACTTCCTGCCTGATGTAGAAGTTGAATGTGAAACTTGCCAAGGGAGAAGATATAATCGGGAGACTTTAGAAATTTTGTACAAAGGAAAGTCAATCAGCGATGTGCTGAATATGACCGTGAATGAAGCGGTTGAGTTTTTCGGGCCTGTGCCTAAGATTTTCCGCAAGATGAAGACCATGCAAGATGTAGGCTTGGGCTATATCCAATTGGGGCAGCAGGCTACGACCTTGTCTGGTGGAGAAGCACAAAGAGTAAAACTATCTGAGGAGTTATCAAAACGAGATACGGGTCAGACTTTCTATATTTTGGATGAGCCTACTACAGGATTGCATTTTGAGGACATCAAGCATCTCATGCATGTAGTAAATAGTCTGGTGGATAAAGGGAATACGGTAGTCGTCATCGAGCACAATCTGGAAGTGGTTAAGATGGCCGATCATATTATTGATCTAGGTCCTGAAGGAGGCAAAGGAGGAGGAACCATTGTAGCTAAGGGGACCCCAGAGGAAGTGATAAAAGTAAAGAATAGCTACACCGGTAAATATTTGAAATTGGAATTATGAGTTCAGTCCGAATAGGTATCGCCAAAAGAAACATTTTAGACTTGCGTACCTTTTTGGATTAGCTGCAATTATATATACTATCAAAACAATGCTAACTTTGGTTGGTGTAAACCACTCTAAATGGGCGTTAGAAAGATTATAAATCATGGAATGCGTTGGTACCTTGCTCAAAGGTATAAGCATATTCATGCTTTCTATGAAAACCCATTTCCTGTTCAAGAAAAATGGTTTGAATATCTTATTCGATCTGCTCGGTATACTGAATGGGGTAAAAAGCACCGCTTTGATCAGATCAAGACTCAGGCAGACTTTGCAGATCAAGTTGCGATACAGGACTACACCTCTTTGAAGCCTTATATAGAGCGAGCGATGCAAGGGGAGCGAGATGTGCTTTGGCACGGGGAAACTAAGTGGTTTTCTAAGTCATCAGGGACCACGTCTGCCAAGTCTAAATTTATACCCGTTACAAATCAAAATTTGAAGCAGTGTCATATCAAAGGGACTTGGGATACTATGTCTATGATATACAATCAATTGCCGAGTGCGAGGCAGTTTGAGTGCAAAACATTGCTGATGGGTGGCGGTCTAGAAAAAGTAGCGGGTAATCCCAATGCACATTATGGAGATGTATCTGCAATCATGATACAGCACATGCCTCAGGTGGCGAGGCCATTTTTCACCCCTGACTTTGCTACAGCCTTACATCCTGACTTTGAAGAGAAGTTGGCGATGATGACCAGAATGTTGAGCAAGGAAAAAGATATGGTTATGATTGGTGGAGTGCCTACTTGGTTGATTGTATTGTTTAGGCATATCTTGGATTATACCGGCAAGCAGCACATGCAAGAGGTGTGGCCTAATCTGCAAGTGTATACGCATGGAGGGGTGAGTTTTGGCCCGTATCGAGAACAGTTTAAAAACTTTTTCCCACAGGAAGGTATCAACTACTTTGAGATTTACAATGCATCTGAAGGGTACTTTGCTATGCAACATGGAAAGGATGACAAGGATATGTTGCTGTTGATGGATAGTGGGGTGTATTATGAGTTTTTGCCTCAATCCGAATGGTACAAGGAAGACAAAAAAGCTTTACCGCTGAGTGCGGTGCAGCTTGGAGAAAATTATGCTTTAGTTATTTCTACAAGTGCTGGATTGTGGAGATATATTACTGGCGATACAGTGGTATTTACTTCTCTGAATCCACACAAAATAAAAATAACAGGTAGAATCAATCAGTTTGTTAATGCCTTCGGTGAGGAAGTGATCGTAGAAAATACAAGTATTGCATTAACGACGGCCTGTAATATTATGAATGCTGAGGTGAAAGACTATACGGTAGCGCCAATCTATATGGACGGCAATAAAAAGGGAGGACATCATTGGTTGATTGAATGGATCAGCCCACCTAGTGAGGTAGAAACTTTTGCACGCATCTTGGATCAGGAAATACAAGGTCTGAATAGTGATTATATGGCTAAGCGCTACAAAGACTTAGCGCTTGAACAGTTGAAGATAACCTCCCTTCCACCTGGCACATTTCATAGATGGCTCAAACACAAGGGTAGATATAATAGTCAAAGCAAGGTGCCTCGTCTAGCCAATCATACAGACTATATTGATGACATTCTCAATTTGATAAAATAATGGAATCTTATTTTGATGCTAAATCTACAGCACTCTTGGCGACCAGCTTTGAAATAGATGGTTCGACTGATAAGGTGACAGAAGAGGAGTTGCTTTATGTTTTGTCAGAAAGGATAGGGTACATGATTGACCACAAGTTTGATTTTTTGATGCATTTGATGTATCGATTTGATGTGCTGGAGCATAAAATCCGTGATGCTATTTCTCCAGCAAATGAAGATCCAGCCAATGTTGCGCTTGCGAAATTGGTAATAGCACGTCAAAAAGAGAGAATTATTTTACGCCAAAAATATAAGTCGCCAGACATTGAAGATCTAGACGGCTGGGAATTTTAACCTTAAAGATTTCATGGACAAAGTTTTGATAACGGATAAAAGTAATGCCCTTCTGCAAGATGGCTTGAGAGATCTAGGTTTTGAAGTAGTGAATATGCCAGACGTAGATCAAGCTTACGTAGAGGCGAATATTCAAGAATATGAAGGTATCATAGTAAGAAGCAAGATTACCTTGTTTGAGACGACTCTGAAAAAAGCAAGTAAGCTGAAGTTTATTGGGCGGCCTGGATCAGGTTTGGACCTAATTGATATTGAATATTGTGAATCCAACGGAATCTTGGTTTGTCGTTCTGCCACCAGTAATAGCAATGCAGTAGCAGAACATGCTATGGCTATGCTTTTGGCCTGGATGAACAATATAGTAAGAAGTAATAACGAGGTGAAACAAAAGATATGGAGGCGGGAAGCCAACAGAGGAGAAGAAATAGTGGGAAAGACTATAGGAATTGTTGGTTTTGGAAATACAGGCAGCCGATTTGCCAAAAAACTTCAGGGTTTTGATGTGCAGGTTTTAGCCTATGACAAATATAAAAAGGAGTATGCGAGACACTTAGATTATGTAAAAGAGACAGACCTGAAGGAAATTTGCCAAAAAGCCGACATCTTAAGCTTTCATTTACCCCTCAATCAAGAAACAAAATACTATCTGAATACTGGTTTAATCGAGCAATTTCAAAGACCATTTCTGGTGATTAATACTTCTAGGGGGGGCATAATAAATACGGCTAATCTATTAGAAGGCTTACGTGATGGTAAAATTGCCGGGGCTTGTCTCGATGTCTTGGAGAATGAAGAACCATTGACTTTCAATGACTTAGAGGCTAATATGTATGCCCAACTGTTTGAGATGGATACAGTACTGTTGAGTCCTCATGTAGCAGGTTGGTCTGCTAAGTCCAAAATTCAGATGGAGTCTTTTTTGCTTTCGAATATTGCTGACGCCCTTGAATTGTAAGTTCTGAAACCTGATTTAAACTGAGTTTTGGGCAAAAATATATCCTATCTACATCTATCTTTATAGACGTGTAAACTAGAATTTCATTTCCTCTGCTATTAATATAGCTATTTTAAAGGGAAATAGCGGTTTACAGATAAAAGATTTAATTGATATATAAATGGTTTTTTGACGATTAGATATTGATAGTAGAAAATATTGTCTTTGCACTGTCAAGCACTTCGTTTTGTTTTGATAAAAGGGGCATTTTCATTAACATTGTGGATTCTATTGGAAAAAAAACACCATATTTTTTAACGTATAAAAAAACAATACTGTATGAAACGAAATGTACTACTTTCATTATTGTTCATACTTTTTGGGACAGTAGCGTACGCTCAAAGTACCTCACTTTCTGGAAAAGTTACAGACCAAGTTACAGGGGAGCCTGTAATGTTTGCTAGTGTCGCCATCTACAAAAATGGAGTACTAGTGTCTGGTGCTGAGACGGACTTAGATGGAAACTACAATTTCTCTAATATCGATTCAGGAACCTATGATATTGAGCCTTCATTTATAGGTTACCAACCTACCAGAGTTACTGGCGTAATTGTATATGAAGGGCAAGCGAATATTGTAGACTTAGAGATAAGTGAAGGAGTTGTAATGGAGGAAATTGAGGTAATCGGATATCGTGAGCCATTAATTAAACAAGATAACACTACCCAAGGAACGACCGTAACGTCAGAGGAAATCAAGAATCTTCCTACTAGATCTATTAATGGTTTGGCTGCAACTTCTGCAGGTGTTGGCTCATCTGATGATGGAGCAGGGCTTAATATCAGAGGTGGAAGGACAGATCAAACGGTATACTATATTGATGGTGTGCAGGTTAGAGGTAATCTGATTCCAGAATCTGAAATTGATCAATTGCAAGTAATTACCGGTGGTGTAGATGCAAGTTATGGTGATGTTGTTGGAGGGGTAATCTCTATTACCACGAAAGGTCCATCTTCTGACTTTGGAGGAGGTATCGAAGTTGAAACTTCAGAACCATTTGATAATTATGGCTATAATCTTTTTAGAGGTAACGTAAGTGGTCCTTTACTTAAGAGAAAATATGAAGATGGAACAGAGAAGTCTATTATAGGATTTCGTGTTTCTGGTCAATATAGAATCCAGGCAGACGATGATCCACCAGCTTTGCCAGTATTTGTTGTAAAAGACAACGTACTTTCTGAATTAGAAGCAAACCCTTTATCAAATTCTTTAATCGGTGGACTGGATGCGGTAATTCCTACTGGTCAGACCTTAGGTAACGATGATGTAGATGCATTGGACTTTAGACCAAATGAAGAGAATGAAAGAGTTGATATAACGGCAAAGATTGATGCACGTTTGACAGACCAAATAGATGTTACTTTTTCAGGAACTTACAACAATGAAAATGATTTCTTTACACCAAATTTTGGATCTACTGGATCTACAACCAGTACGTGGACTACATTCAATAGCCACAATAATCCTTTAGATACAGATCAGCGATTTAGAGGGAACTTTAGGTTTAGACATAGATTAGGGTCTCAGGCGGCGTCTGATGATTCAAATGCCGCTCCAAGTGTCATTCAAAATGCCTCGTATACATTGCAGCTTGGATATGAAAGACAAGAATTTGAAAGAGCGGATAGTAGACATGGAGATAGATTTTTTGACTACGGCCATATCGGTAACTTTGATATTCA
>CAKZVJ010000290.1 GCA_937923345.1 uncultured Saprospiraceae bacterium | reverse complement strand
TTCTTAACGCTTACAACACTAAATCTTTAAAGGTCGATTCTTATTCTAGTTTAGTAATTTTACTCTTATTTAAAATCAAAAATGCAACCCATATACCCCTTAATAATCTCAATATTTTAATCGAGAGTCTTGAAGTATTTTAACTCTACTGTACAACAAAAGGATAATCAGTATATTTTATTTCAGTTTGTAAAGAACTAATTATTTTAATGAAAATTATTCTTGGGAATGTTATTTTGGTAGGAAAGTTTGCGTTAGCGTAAAAATGAAATTGATTTAATGTTGAAGCTGTTTAAGTGGTCGCGTAGCCCCGCAGGGGTGAAGCTCGACAAACGGAGTGCGTTAGAGACAAGTGGTGGTAGCGGTACCGCTTTTTCGCGGTAGTAGCGGACGACACGGTCCCGTCCCAATGTAGGCTTCGCCGGAATCGGGACCGGGATGGCCCATAAATATTTTGTAATTATTTTTTGAATTAAACCAGTTTAGCTAAACAATTTTTGATACGTCGTATAGCTTCTGTAAGCGTATCTTCACTGGCTGCATAAGAAATACGCAAACAGCCAGGTGCTCCAAAAGCAGAACCGGAAACAAGTGCCACGTGTGCTTGCTTCAATAAGTAAAGTGCAAAAGCATTGTCGTCTGCAAAGTGAGTTCCATCTGGAAAGGTCTTTCCGATATAAGCACTGACATCAGGGAAAACGTAAAAGGCTCCCTTAGGGTGGTTGACTTTGAAGTCTGGAATCTCGCTTAGTTTGCTGATGATTAATTCGCGGCGTTTGGCGAAGGCGTCTTTCATCTGGTGTGTTGGTGCCAGGTCAGCCAGTAGGGCGTCTGCTCCTGCTTTTTGACCAAAAGCTGTAGCCCCTGAAGTCACCTGACCTTGTATCTTAGCACAAGCTCCAGCGACCCATGAAGGCGCACCCATATATCCCAATCTCCAGCCTGTCATGGCAAAGCCTTTGGCAAATCCATTGACGGTGATGGTGCGATCTTTCATGCCAGGAAGTGCACCGATGCTAACATGTGAATCAGTAAAATTGATATACTCATAAATCTCATCCGATACGACCAATACATCTGGATGCTCTAAGATGACATTTGATATGGCTGTCAGGTCTTCCTTGGTGTAGACCGAGCCCGTTGGATTGCAGGGCGAAGAAAAAATGACAAATTTGGTTTTTGAAGTAATGGCCTGGCGTAACTGTTCTGCGCTCACCTTGAAGTCGTCCTCTATACCTGCACTAACGTAAACGGGCGTACCACCAGCTAGTTGGATAATCGCAGAGTAAGAGACCCAGTAAGGGGTCAACACTGCTACCTCATCGCCCGGATCTAAAAGTGCCATGCAGATGTTGAAAATGCTCTGCTTTGCTCCATTAGACACCACAATCTCATCCATGCCGTACTCCAAGTTGTTGTCTCTCTTGAATTTGGTGATGATGGCTTCTCGTAATTCTGGAAGACCTGGAACTGGTGTATACTTTGTGTATCCTTCATCAAGTGCTTTCTTTGCGAAGTCTTTGATGTGCTGTGGTGTGTCAAAGTCTGGCTCACCTAATGAAAGGCTAATCACATCATGCCCCTCTGTACGTAATTGACGGGCTAGTTTGGACATGAGTAGGGTAGCAGATTCTGCCATATTCGCTACTCGAGTGGATATTCCTTGAGTACTAGTAGATTCCATGGATTGTATTAAAGTATTCTATTAATAAAGCTAAATATATGTTTATTTTGTGGTCTATAATAATGTACGAATATATGAAAGACAAGTTAGATATACTAAACAAAAAAGTATCCTCAGCATATGAAGGAGGTGGGGACTCAAGAATAGAAAAGCAACATGCTAAAGGAAAACTAACGGCCCGGGAGCGTATAGAATTATTGATGGATACCAATTCGTTTGAGGAGATTGGGATGTTTGTGACGCATCGGACTACGGATTTTGGAATGGACAAGCAAATCTATTATGGTGATGGAGTGATCACGGGCTATGGGACAGTGTCGGGCAGATTGGTATATGTCTTTGCACAGGATTTCACGGTATTTGGTGGCTCCTTGTCAGAAACACATGCGGAGAAGATTTGTAAAATAATGGATTTGGCTATTGAGAACGGTGCTCCGCTGATCGGGCTGAATGATAGTGGTGGCGCTCGAATCCAAGAAGGGGTGCGGTCGCTTGGTGGTTATGCGGATATTTTTGTGCGTAATGTACATGCTTCAGGTGTGATCCCTCAGATATCGGCAATTATGGGCCCCTGTGCAGGTGGGGCTGTCTATTCTCCGGCAATGACTGACTTCACCATGATGGTGGAGAATACGTCTTATATGTTCGTAACGGGGCCTAATGTAGTGAAGACGGTGACCAATGAGCAGGTCACGGCAGAAGAATTAGGGGGTGCTTCAACACACAGTACGAAATCGGGGGTGACACATTTGACCGCACTTCATGATGTGGATTGCATCAACAAATTGAAGGTGCTATTGAGTTATATGCCGCAAAATTGCGAGCAGAAGCCTTTCAAGAAACACTATGTGATAGGAGATGAGGAACGTCCAGATTTGGCAGGCTTGATTCCAGAAAATGCGAATCAACCGTACGATATGCGAGATATCGTATCGGAGATAGTGGATAAGGATTCGTTTTTTGAAATCCATGAAAATTATGCGGAGAATATAATCGTTGGTTTTGCAAGGATAGGGGGTAGGAGCATCGGTGTAGTGGGTAATCAGCCGATTGCTTTGGCTGGTGTCCTGGATGTAGATAGTAGTAAGAAGGCAGCGCGCTTTGTTCGCTTTTGTGATTGCTTCAATATTCCTTTATTGGTCTTGGTAGATGTGCCTGGGTTCTTGCCTGGTACGGATCAGGAGTGGAATGGAATCATAGTGAATGGAGCGAAACTTTTATACGCATTTAGTGAAGCTACCGTCCCTAGAGTGAGTTTGATCACGCGCAAGGCGTATGGTGGTGCGTATGACGTGATGAATAGTAAGCACATCGGAGCAGATATGAACTATGCGTGGCCTTCTGCGGAAATTGCTGTGATGGGGGCAAAGGGTGCTTCAGAAATAATATTTAGAAAAGAGATTGCTGCGGCTAAAAATTCGGAGAAGAAGCTGGCGGAAAAAGAAAAGGAGTATGCAGATAAATTTGCGCATCCCTATAGAGCTGCTCAAAGGGGCTTCATTGATGAGGTTATTGATCCTAAATTGACCAGAATCAAGCTCATGAAAGCTTTTGCGATGCTAGAAAATAAAGCGGTGAAACTACCTAATAAAAAGCATGGTAATATTCCATTGTAAATGCGGTATCCATTCGTGTGTGTTTGTAAAGGAAGTTCTCTTTGCAGACTAATATGTGAATAATTATGCTGTAAATCATGCACTTAGCTTGGTGTGACTTTTTGAGAGGCCAGATAGAGTGTTTCGATTTATACGCTCGCTACTTAGTTTTAAGACATTTTGAGTTGAGGTAATATGGTTAAACATTAGTCCATATTGTAAGGTTTGAACATGTGACCCAGTTTAATGGTTTGGAGTCTTAGTTATATAAACAACAAGTACTCCTTATCAATGGACTAGCTCCAGGGTGTACTTAATAATTGAAACTTACAAATACTTTAAATTATGAGAATTTTAATCGTAGTTATCTTATCGATTTTATTTAGCACATTTGTTGAGGCTCAAATCATGGAGTCCACAAAGGCAATGTCTCAAGGAGACAAAAATGCCTTGTCTGTAAAGCTACCTGACACAGAAGTAAAAGTGGTAGAAAAGGAGTGGGAGTCTTTCATCAAAGGGTACAAAGCAAAATTACGCAAGATTAAAAAGTCTTCAGAGATTTTCGCAGATGATGCGAAATTGGAAAATATCAGTTCTAATACAGTAGATGTATACGCATTGGTTAGTCCAAGGGGAGAAGATACGGAATTGTCTGTATGGTTTGATCTAGGTGGAGTATACTTGAATTCTACAAGTCATCCTGACCAGTATAACAGCGCCAAGGTTATGTTGAATGAGTTTTTAGGCAAAGTCTCTAAGACTTACATCGCTAATCTTTTGAACGAGGAAGAAAAGAAGATGAAGGATTTGGAAAATGTGTTGAAGGATATCGATAAGAGTTCGGCCAACTCTGTCAAAGACATTGAAAAGTACAAAGAAAAGATTTCAGAGGCAGAGGCCAATATTGAGAAACTTAAGATTGATAAAGAAGGGGCATTGAAGGATATTGAGGCTCAGAAAGCTGTTATCAAGAAGGTTAAAATGCAGTTGAAAAGCTAGTATATAGCTACTTAATTGAAGCAAAATTGCCTGCAAAGGGGTCAAATATTACGTATTTGGCCCCTTTTCTTTTTGGTTTGGATATTTGAAAAATGATTAATCGTTGGTGGCCCTGAGCTGGTAGGTGGTGGAGAGAGAGGTCTACTGCTGTGATCGTTAAGTGTTTACGTTGATTAGACTAGTGATTATTCAAGACGTCAGATAAGCATTGATCTTTGTGAACTTTGTAACTAAATGATACCTTTGCGTAAAATAGGGATAGGACAATTACGTTCTTATACTACTTCATTGAAGGATCAAATTTACGCCCGTGTTAAGGAATATATTATTAGTTATGATGCTTGTGGTAAGTGCGCTGGCATTGCAAGCTCAGGATAGACACTTTTCTCAGTTTTATACTTCTCCACTCACATTAAATCCTGCATTGACGGGTGCTTTTAATGCCAAGTATCGGCTTGGTATTGTCAATAGAGACCAATGGCGTTCTGTATTGGATAATCCGTATAGGACATTTGCAGCATCTTTGGAGGTGAAGTTTGGTCTAGATTATTTTTTGCGTTTTGCTAAAAGAGATAGGGTGGCTGTCGGTTTGGTATTTTATAATGACAAAGTAGAGGGGGTAGATTTTAGGGAAACGAGAATGGCTTTGTCTGTAGCATACCACAAGTCTTTGGACAAGGATTCCAAAAATGTACTGACCTTAGGTTTTCAATCTGGAATTTCTCAAAGAAATATCAACATCGCGGATTTGGTTTTTGATGATCAGTTTAACGAGATAGATGCTTTTGATTTAGCGACTAATGAACCTATACCTGTTAATAATTTTACCTTTGGCGATCATAGTGTAGGATTGAATTATTCCTATGCAGCTACTCGTAATTTATCTGTGTTTGCGGGTGCAGCCTTACATCATATTTTTGAGCCTAGAATTTCCTTCTTTGAAGATCGTGTTCAAGAAAGACTCAATGTAGTGCTTCCGAGAAATATAAATATTCATGGAGGAGCTGCTATTAATTTTGCTAAGCGTTATCAATTATCTCCTAGAGTAATGCTTCTAAAACAAGCTGGTCATTTTCAGGTGATGGGGGGTACTAATTTGCGAGTTAGGTTGGATGAGTATGATAGTACTGGTATTTATGGTGGTATTTGGGCCCGTGTGTCCAATGATGCAGTCAACAGTTTGATTAGTGATGCTATCATTGTAACGACTGGGCTGGAGTTTGATGGCTTTTTAATGGGGCTAAGTTATGATCTCAATATCGAAGCGATTACAAATCTTAATACGCGCCAAGGTACTTTTGAGATTAGTCTAGTGTACCTAGGGGAGTATGAGAATGAGACGATTCTTTGTCCGAAATTTTAGTTTATAAACTAGATATGCATTTAGGTATTAGGTTCAGTCTCACAAAAATTAAATTCAAAGATCTTTCATCTAATTTTCCATTAATTGAGTTACTAGCTCAGAGACACCTTTTCCTGCTTTTTCTTGTATGACTTCTACATTGTTAGATTGTTGTAACTCATAGTTGAGAGTTGGGTTTGGGTCTACGTAGTATATGGGTGTCCTAGCAGGAGCGAAGCCTACAAGGCTGGCTGCAGGATATACTTGCATAGAGGTTCCAATAATAATCACCATATCAGCTTGCGTGATGATATCAACAGCGGTGTCTAGCATGGGGACTGCTTCACCAAACCATACGATGTGCGGGCGAAGTTGATAGCCTTTGGCACACTTGTCACCCATCTTGAGATCTTTGTCCCAATCGTAAATGAGGTCTTCGTATTGGGTGCTTCTTACTTTTCTAAGTTGTCCATGGAGGTGGACTACCTCTGAACTGCCCGCACGTTCATGCAGGTCATCTACGTTTTGCGTGATAATAGATACATCATATTTCTCCTCAAGCGCAACTAGAGCAAAGTGTGCTTTATTGGGTTTTACTTCTTTGAGTTGGGCTCTACGTTGATTGTAGAATTCTTGTACGAGCTCAGGATTCTTAGCGAAACCTTGAGGGGTAGCTACTTCTTGAACATCATGGCCTTCCCAAAGACCATCTGAATCTCTGAAGGTATTGATTCCGCTTTCTTGACTGACGCCTGCTCCGGTAAGTACAACTATATGTTTTTTCATTAATTGTAATTTGTACCTTAAATTTAAGAATACCCTATTAACTTTATCCTTAAATTGACTTAAAATTGCTAGAATGGATTTAGAATATTTTCGACAACATTGCTTGGCCAAGAAGGGAGTTACTGAGGAGTTTCCTTTTGATGAGCACACCTTGGTGTTTAAGGTGATGGGGAAGATGTTTGCTTTAACTGGATTGGAGAGGGAAGAGTTTGCTATAAATTTGAAGTGCGATCCAGAAAGAGCGGAAGAATTGAGAGAGCTATATCCAGAAATAGAGCCGGGCTATCACATGAGTAAAAAGCACTGGAATACCGTGCAGTGCGAAAGAGGCCTAGATCCACGTTTGATAATAGAATTGGTAGACCATTCCTATGATCTAGTAGTGAGCAAGATGACTAAAAAGATGCAAGCTGAACTGGAAGCATTATGAGTGGAGCTAAATATGATTACCTAATCGTGGGTGGTGGCATCACGGGAACCGTCTTAGCGCTACAGCTGTGCGAGAATGGGAATTCAATTAAGATATACAATAGGGAAGATGAGTATAGTGCCAGCAATGTAGCAGCAGGTATCATAAATCCTGTAACTGGTCAGCGGTTTGTCAAGTCCTGGATGTTTGATGAGTTGCTTTCTACGGCTAGCGGTTTTTATAAGCACTATGATCAATTGTGGGGAACATCCTTCTTTAAGTACACCCCAATCCATCGTGCGCTCTTCTCCAAGAATGAGCTTAACAATTTTGAAAATCGTCAAGGGGATCCACACTACGATAAGTACTTTGATTATGAGTTAAGACATCCGGAGAGTAAGCACTTTCGAGGTGCAGAAGATTGGTGTAGCATCCAAGGCGCTCGATTGGACATCGCAGGGTTTATTCAAAGGGCAAAAAAATACCTTCTAGAAAATGGCTGTTTCTTTGTGAATGGACTCTTAGATTATACGCAACTGAATGTAGATACAGACCAAATTCAATACAATTCGGATACCTTTGAAAAAATGGTCTGTTGCGAAGGCATTGGTATTCTCAAGAATCCATTGTTTAATCATCTCCCTATGGTGCCTGCCAAAGGGGAGTGTTTGATTCTGGAAATCCCTAGCATATCAACCACTGAAATATATAAGCATAAAGTATTTTTTGTGCCACTTGAACAAGAGCATCTTTTCTGGGTAGGTGCCAACTACGACTGGGATTTTGAAGATGCTCAGCCTACGCCCAAGGGCTACGAATGGCTCCTTCAGAAAGTGCAAGACAGTCTGCAGGTTCCTTTCAATGTTAAGCAGCATATCGCTGCTATCCGACCTACTGGGAAAGATCGTAGGCCTTACCTTGGTAGACATCCTGAGCATGCAGATGTGTTTCTCTTTAATGCACTAGGCACGAAGGGGAGTTCGTTGGCGCCGTATTGGGCCGATCAGATGATTGGGTTTATGGAAGAGGGGAAGGAATTGATGGGGGAGGTGGATTTAACTAGATTTACTCGTGCTTAAATTTATCGTTGGTAATAACATAAACTTTGCTATACATCACAGACGCATATTGTTGTATGCTTAGACACTTGTACGCTTCTTTGTTTACTTAATTGACAATGGTATTTCTTTGGGTTTTATTTTGAATCCAGACACTTAGTATTGCATGTGGTATAGTAGGTAGAATGGCTCCTTCTACCTCTAAAAAGCATTCCAATAAATTCAATATATTTACACCACAATTACATACCACAGATGCAGGATATTGTCAAACTCAGCGATTTACTTTTTGAAGCTTCGAAATCTATTCGGATCCTTCGGAATATCTCTTGGGAGCCTGCTGTGGCCGCACAATTTTTTGCAGATAAAGCGCAAAAGCTGCCGGTTGTAGATTATCCAAAAATAGATGTCTCAGAAACGTACCGCCTGCTGAAAAAAGCCAAGCAACTTATTCCTAAAAATCAACTTGTAAGAGATTGGGCACTAGAGATTGTAAGAGATTTGGAGGAGGGTGCTCAGTTGCTAGAGAATTTGGGAACAAAGCAATTTTACTACCATTCTGATCAATTGTATGGATCTCCGAAGAAGCCGTTGTTGGATGGGAAAAGTACCTCATTAGATCTAGCGAATCATTTTGAGGAGATGTATAATCA
>CAKZVJ010000289.1 GCA_937923345.1 uncultured Saprospiraceae bacterium | reverse complement strand
CTGTTCAGAAAAAAATCAAACCCCAACGAATTATGGTATTTCTGAATATTCCTAAATATCATAATGAGCTTTCCGAGCGTGTCCGAAACCACCAAAACTTATCCCGACCGTCGGGAGTACAACATAGCATCTCCTTAGTACAAGGCACTATAGAAGACTTTGGTAACTTGTAAAAGTGAGCTATGACTTTGGATTGCTTTGGTGGTTTCGCTAGCGCTAACTTAGCTTATAATAATCGAGAACTACAGGAGTAAAAAAAATCACCATGAAAAATACGGCAATTATTTTTCTGAACACCCTTAATGTACAATTTTCAATGCGTACCCTTGAGTGAATAATGGCGAACTCTTGGCTGCGATAGCCTTAGTGTTGTTAAACCATTGTGTATATTTGTGGTTTATAACTCTTTACGAATTCGGATAATACAGTGAAGGTATTATCACAATTTCATACAGGAGCATATCCTAAACAAGGTACGAGTGGCAAGTGATTTTGAGCAGCTCTATGCACGATACGAATCAGATCATCGCATAGCGCAAATACACCAACAACTTTCCCAGTCGGGAACAACACGTTTACAACTCTCAGGTATTAAAGGTGCGCTGGATACCTTTGTCTTGTTGGCAAGTCAGCAAAAGACAAAGGCGCCGTTTTTGTTTATCGCAGATGATAAAGAAACGGCGGCTTACTTATTCAACAATCTAGAAAATCTAACAAAGGACAATCCTATTCTTTTTCTTCCAGATTCATTTAAGAGACCGACGGCTTTTGATCAGCTCAATGAAACGAATACCTTACAACGTACAGAAGTAATCAACAAGATTTCTAATTCTAAGAATAATGAAATCATTGTTACTTATCCAGAAGCGCTATTTGAAAAAGTGATTGCGCCAAAGGAATTGAAGAAGGCTCAAATTACCATAGAGGTCAATGAAAAAATAGATATAGATACCATCATCTCAGTGATGGTGGAGTATGGTTTTAGTAGAGAGGATTTTGTCTACGAGCCAGGACAGTTTTCTATCCGTGGGGGGATTGTGGATATCTTTTCTTATGGCAATGAATGGCCCTATAGAGTAGATCTATTTGATGATGAAGTAGAGAGCATCAAAACGTTTGACCCACTCACTCAGCTTTCTCAGAAAAATATCGGTCGCGTATCTATCGTGCCGAATATGAATACGCAATTTGACCCAGAAGACAAAGTATCTATCATGAAGGTGCTTTCTGAAAATTGTGTAGTGTGGTTGCAAGATTTCAATATGTTGCTAGAGAAGCTCAATATCTGTGTGACCAAGGCAGAAGAGATAGCAAGTCAAATCTCCAGTGAAATCCGTCCTATTCAAAAACTTTTTGAAGAGAAAGCATTCATTGTACCAGGAGATACCATCAAAGAACTAGAAGCTTTCTCTACCGTATTTGTGACCAGCAAGAAGTTGCCTTTCGAACCGGATGAGACCATCAAATTTGATGTACAACCACAACCGAGTTTCAATAAGAATTTTGAACTACTTATCAATCAACTCAAAGACAATGAGAAGAAGGGTATCACGAATTATATATTCACAGATAATGCAAAACAGATAGAGCGATTCTATGCTATCTTTAGCGATCTCAATGCAGACGTGAAATTTTTGCCTGTGATGAAAGGTTTGAGTGCAGGCTTTTTTGATATGGGCAATAAGGTGGCGGTGATGACTGACCATCAAATCTTTGAGCGTTTTCATCGCTTCAATTTGCGAAAGGGATTTTCAAAGGATAAAGCCATTAGTCTCAAAATGCTGCGCGAGCTCAAGCCTGGAGATTTTGTATCGCATATAGATCATGGAGTAGGAAGGTACTCTGGCTTAGAAAAAATCGACATCAATGGCCGCATCCAAGAGTCGGTAAGATTGGTGTATAGAAACAATGACTTGCTCTATGTGGGTATCAATTCACTCCATAAGATATCAAAGTTCGTCGGCTCTGAAGGAAGAGCACCCAAGCTCAACAAGCTCGGCTCCGATACTTGGAAGACGCTAAAAAACAGAACCAAGTCAAAAGTAAAAGATATAGCCAAGGAGCTGATAAAACTCTACGCCAAGAGAAAAGCTTCGGAGGGGCACGCCTTTCCACCCGATGGATATTTGCAAAATGAATTGGAAGCCTCTTTTATCTATGAAGACACACCAGATCAACTTACTGCAACGAATGATGTCAAAGAAGATATGATGAAGTCCTATCCCATGGATAGGTTGGTATGTGGAGACGTAGGATTTGGTAAAACAGAGATTGCTATCCGTGCCGCTTTTAAAGCAGTGGTCGGAGGGAAGCAAGTTGCCGTTTTAGTACCGACGACCATATTAGCTTTGCAACATGCGAAAACATTTAGTGAACGGCTAGGCGAGTTTGGCGTAAGTGTAGACTATGTCAACCGATTCAAAACAGCTAAGCAGAAAAAAGAAATCTTTCAAAAACTAAAGGATGGTAAACTGGACTTGGTCATCGGTACACATGCCATCTTAGGCAAAGATATTGGCTTCAAGGATTTGGGACTGTTGATTATAGATGAAGAGCAAAAATTTGGGGTAGCCGCGAAAGAGAAACTACGTAATATAAAAGTGAACGTAGATACCCTGACCCTAACCGCAACGCCGATACCAAGAACTTTACAATTCTCCTTGATGGCAGCGCGGGATTTGTCTATCATCCGTACGGCACCACCCAATAGACAACCTATCCACACGGAGATGCGTGTCTTTAATAATGACCTGATAAAAGAGTCCATCTACTACGAGATACATCGAGGCGGACAGGTTTTCTTCGTGCACAATAGAGTGAAGTCGCTTCCAGATGTGGCCGCTCTCGTCAAGCGCTTGTGTCCTGATGTGGATGTAGCAGTAGCGCACGGTCAGATGGACCCAAAAACTTTGGAACGCACTTTAGTAGATTTTATAGATAGAAAGTATGAGGTCTTGGTATCTACCAACATCAT
>CAKZVJ010000288.1 GCA_937923345.1 uncultured Saprospiraceae bacterium | reverse complement strand
TTTCTTTAGCATTTGTAAAACTATTTGAGAAAATAGTAAATATCAAAATAAAATATACGCCGAAATTTTTAGCGCATGATGTAGTCTAGGGCCGGGCTATGCAGGAGTCCGCGTTCGCTTCCGTGCTACGCACTCCCGATTGAAAAATCGGGATCCTTACTATCCCTTACTCGGGGAAAGAAGAATTAATCGGAACAAATTTTTGGCGCGATATAGATTTTCTTAGCTCCTGTCATTTTGCTTGGCCAAGCGAGGATTTCGTTTACAGAGAATCCTACTATTGTTGAGTCACAAGTTATTTTTAATCTGTCTTTATAGTCGTCGCCATGTTTTCGGTCATAGCTATATCCTAAAAATATTTTTCCTCCTCCACGAACTGGATTGAATTTAATCTTTACATATTCCTCGTTGTTACTTACGCTGCCAGCAATAACTGATGTACTTTTGCTATCTAGTTTAGCATTGTTGTATTTAAAATCAATTGTTAAATCATGACTAGGTGATTTTCCAGTATAATTTGAAACACAAGAAAAACTAATCATGGCCAAAATTGATATTTTGTAAAAGTTACTTATTTTCATAAATACATAGTATTAGGTTTGAATAACTATCTGCATTCATTAGATGCTGAAAGGTATTTAGAGTATGAAATTCACTATTTTCTCCTCCAGGAAAAAATTCTCAATTTGTAAGCTAGATCTTTGTTCTATAATTGTATATGTTTTTACGAGTAATAACAGTAAATGACACGGAAAGAACTGAAATTAGCGAAAACAAAAAATAAAAATCGTCTTTAAAAAATGATTCATCCCATATAGTGAAAATGAAAAAAGAGCTAAATAGTAAACCAATTAAAGTTAGAATATAAATGTTATTTATTTTAAAATGTAGCATGAATATATTTTGCAAAATGAGCCATATTATAAAGAACCAACAAAATTTAAAATAATTGTAAACACCAAATAAAAACGCTTGTGATATATTCTTTGTACTAGTCAAGAAAAGACAATAAAGACACAAGCACATAATTGAAAAGAAACTCAAGAATAAATATGTAATCAAATTTTTTGTAAGTAAGTCCTCAGTCATTATTATATTGATTAGTTACCAAAATTTATACACTCTAAAATATTTGAAATCTTTAGATTTAAAATTCTATCTCTTAAATCTAAATCTTCTCTTAGATCTGCCCTAATGTGTTTTTTCTATAAAATTACTTCTAAATTTATTAATGATAACGATCTGCATTCAGTAGATAGTGAGAAGTGTTTAGAGTATGAAGTTCGCTATTTAAAAGTGGACAATATTTAGCAAAATAGAAAAGTTTGTTTTAGTTGCATAAGCTAAAATGTAATTCCTAATATAGACATATTTTTGGTGCGATATAAATATTCTCAATTCCTATTTGCTTTGTCTCCCATTTTAGAATTTCATTTACAGAAAATGGATGTCTTGTAGAATCACAAGTAAGTGTTAACCTATCTTCGATTTTGTCTCCATGATATTCATTTTTCGGATATACTCACAAAATTCCTGTAGATCCACCTTCCACGGATAAAAATGTAGTTACTGAATATTTGGAAGTATCTCTAGTATAAACACAATAGCCACATTTTTTAATGCGGATCTTGTGTTTAAAAGATATCAACATTTAATTTTACAATTAATCAATAATGTCAATTTTATAAGCTAAATAAGAGAGTTCCCCCAAATATTTCCTTTGAGCAACAATAGGATATTCGAAATCTATGAACCCAGTCAATCTTTCAGTAGAGATAGGTAAATATTTTAGATATTGTCTATCTATGAGATTGTTTAATGCAGGGATATCTACTAATATAAATTCAGAAATGACTTTTGTTCGGAAACCTGTTTGACGAATATATTTACCAACGTCTTAAGTGTTTTGAGAAGTGAAATAGGAATGTCCCTTAACGGGTAAAAACTCCGACCCTATTTTTTACCAGTTTTAAATATTCCTTTTTATTAGTTGTAGATAGGAATGATTTTTGAATTAGCTGTTGAGCCTGCAATAGCCATTGTGCAAGCCTTCCGTACACTCCAGAAATTTGCCTAGTATTTAAGTCTAAAACGCTACCAAAGTTGTCAAAATAGGACTTGTTGAAGTTCATTTTTTTTCCTCCCATCATAATAGCGGAATCTTCTTTATCTTGTGGTAGAATGATTTTTACATTAAGCAAGTCATAAGCAGGAGATAACACCCATCCAATATCAGAGAGAAACATGGAAAAATTCTTAAGATGCATATCATTATTGCCAATGATGTAATTAAAAACAGTAAGTTCGAAAAATTTCAGCTTGTCTAATAACGTATTTTCTGATAGTTCACCTATTTCCTTACCTAAACGTTCCATGGTTCCTTTGTACTTATCCACTAGTTCTGTTATTTGAAGAAAGTCAATCATGTGGTTTTTGGTGCCATCTCCATTACGATCTATTCTTTTTGTAAGATAGCAAAGTTCGCCTGATCGCAGTCGTATCATAATGGATGGTACTACTTCTATTTTGAACAATTCGGCAAGTTTCATGGACAAGTGCTCATTTTCTGGCATTTCAGGATAACTCGAATTTTGGTGTTTTAAAATATACTGACCATCTAAGGCTTCCATAATGGTTAATCGCCCCTGGTGGCCATTTTCAATTTTATCCTTTATCCAATTAAGTGATAACTTAGGTTGTACACCAGGAACTGTTATGGATTGCAATGCAGTTTCTTTTGCGAGTTTATCCATCTCAGATAAATTGTATGGCAAGATAGGTACAGCTTCATGCTTGAAAAATTTCTTAGCACATCTATTATGATAGTCCGTTTCTCCAGGATATAGTTCTTTATAACAAGACAAACATTTATTCATGATCGATCTTGTTTAATGGATGAATGGATACAGCACCTATGGCATTCTGACAGCATGCTAATAACAAGCCCATTCTGTCGTTCTTTTTTATTTTCCAGCTTTCGGATGCGATGTTAAGAAGCCACCCCTCAGGGATTAATCCGTCGAAAAATGGAAATAGTCTTTTACTTCGATATGCAGATGAGGATACCGGTAATTGAAAGGTAATGAAGTGTTTTGGATATTTTGCCACATACTCTTCATCGTAGAGAAATTGATATTCTCCATTGTCCTCTTCACTCAATACGCCTGCTTGTATATTGTTATATTTAACGATTGCTTTTCTCATTCGTTTTAAGGTTGACTGGTTGTAGTTTATGACCAAACATTAATAGTACTTGATTCACTTTAGCCATGCTCAAGTTTTCTTTTCCTTGTTCGATTTTTCTAACCACAGTGAGGCCTACACCCGCTTTTTCGGCAAGCGCGACTTGAGTCAAGCCTGATTGCTTCCTCCTTTCTTTTACAAAGTTTGGTAAAAAATTCATAATTATATGCTTTTACGTATAAAAAGTGCCATTTGTTATATTTTATATGCCTTCACATATAAAATATAGAATTTTAGATATTATTATATGCATTTACATATAATGTTACACATTATCCTGCCTATTATATAATGTTACACATTTTATTTAGATGTAAAACAATATCCTTCCCCACCTCTAACGAATACTACCCAATCCCTTACGAATAATAGTCCAGCCCATGTAAATATCCCCATTCTCTACATCTTGCACGCATTCTTGAATAATACTAAAAACAACAATCATGAATACTGCAAATGAATCAAGAGGAAGTCTATGGATTAGAAACTCTCTATTTGTCAAACTAGCATCTATAAGCATAATTGTCTTTTTATTGATGATTCCTAATGCTTTGGTAAAGGAGTTGATCTACGAAAGAAATCAAAATCAAAAAGGAGTCATCCAAGAAGTGAGCGCTAAGTGGGGGCACAAACAAGAGGTGGTGGGGCCGGTGTTGACGATACCTTATACATTAAAATTTGAAGACGAGGAGGGCATTGTCTCGGTGCATATCAAGCACAGCCACTTTCTTCCAGAGCACTTGAGTATATCGGGAGCTATCAATCCAGAAAGTAGAAAAAGAGGCTTGTATGATGTGGTATTGTACCAAAGCCAACTGAACTGCAGCGGATGGTTTGCGAAGCCTGATCTCAGCAAGTTTAGTATTGAAGAAGAAAATTTTATCTGGGATAAAGCATTCCTGCAAATTTCAATACCTGATATGGCGGGTATCAACGATAATATCAAGATCGAGTATGATGGACAGTCATATAGAATGGAGCCAGGAATTGACCGGTACAATGGATTTCAATCTGGTGTGAGATTGCCGGTAGAGATAGACACGAGTAAACAAGAACTGGGATTTGATTTTGATCTTGATTTGAATGGTAGTCATGCGCTTACTTTTGGTCCCATTGGAAAAGAGACCATTGTTCAGCTGGAGTCCAGTTGGAGCTCACCTTCCTTTATGGGGTCTTTCCTTCCCGATGAACATGTCGTAAATGAAGCTGGTTTTTCTGCTAGCTGGAAGATTTTGGATTTGAATAGAAACTATCCTCAATCTTGGCTTGGGGATAAACATGATTTGCTGCAGTCTACTTTTGGTTTAGAGCTGATGCAGCCCGTAAATGAATATGCTAAAAATACCAGAGCGGCTAAGTATACCTTATTGGTTATCTCATTGACTTTCCTCATGTTTTTCTTTTTTGAGGTAATCAATAAGCAGCGGGTGCATCCTATGCACTATATATTGGTAGGCCTAGCGATTTCTATTTTTTATATTTTGTTGCTTTCTCTCTCTGAGCATGTAGGATTTAATATGGCGTATATACTGTCGACCTGGGCTATTATTGGATTGATAGGAACGTATTCGACTTCCATTCTAAAGTCCAAAAAATTGGTTGTGATTCAAGGCATCATGTTGTTAGGGATATTTGGGTTTATCTTTGTGATTCTTCAGTTAGAGGATTATGCACTCTTGGCTGGTAGTATCGGTTTACTGCTAGTGTTGGCAGTGGTGATGTATTTTTCAAGAAATATTGATTGGAATAATTTTTCAAAGGCTACTGCTAAGCCAGTAGAAGTACTGTGATATTTAGATACGGAGAAGGCACATTGTATGTACGGCATAACTGAATCCATTAAATAAGGTCTGCCATCGATTACCTGCTCGCATTACTTCAGCTTTACCGCAATATGGCATAGAATTCGACCTTTACCATTGAATTAAGTCCTAGTCTCTGGATTATTAACAAATAATTATAAGAGAATAAGCGTTTTAAAAGAACAAAAATCGCAAAATTTGCGTCTTACAGATAAATACAATAGGTATGATTAGGGTATTATTGATAATGGCATGTTGGACTTGGACTGGTGTAGGTTTGTTTGCGCAAGACACTGCAACAGGTGAGGAGTTTGATCGAATCATGATCGATGGTGAGTTGGTGCCTTATACCGTAGTAGATGGAGATACTTTGCTGTTGGCTGATTTGGAAGATGTTTCTGTATCTTCTCCACGTAACTTTAAGGACAATGACGAACGTCGCAAATTTTTGAAGTATAAACGCTACGCTAATGTAGTCTACCCATATGCGGTAAAAGCAATCAAGATATTTAGAGAGACAGAGGAGGTAACGCGCACCATGAAAAAGCGGAAGAGACAGAAGCACATCAAACGACTACAGAAGGAGATGGAAGATGAGCTCAAAGAGCCGCTTAAGAAATTAACGAAGACACAAGGATATATCTTAATCAAAATGATTGAGAAAGAGCTCGATACTCCTTTTTATGATTTGGTTAAAAATCTTAGAGGTTCCTTCGTGGCTGGATATTGGAATCAGTTAGGCCGCCTGAATGGCTATCGCATCAAAAATGGATATATAGAGGGAGAGGATAGAATCTTGGATATTATCCTACATGATTATGATGTTTCGCATGATTATAAGTAGATAGGGATATTCAGAAATATCATATTTCGTTGAGATAAAATATTCTACATCTTAAGATCTATAAATCATCACACCATTTTTAATACTATTGCTCTAAAAACGGGGTGATTCTTGTACTCAATTTGTCATGATTTTTAAAAGAAAATCACGCCAAATTGGTTCTTGCCTCGTTAATTCCCAGGGTTGCCACCCTGGGCTATAGTATTAT
>CAKZVJ010000287.1 GCA_937923345.1 uncultured Saprospiraceae bacterium | reverse complement strand
GAGGATCCACTACCTATGATCACGGATAGTGATGAGGATGGTGTCCCAGATAATATAGACCAGTGTCCAGATACGCCTGGTAAAGACCTCTTTGATGGATGTCCAGATACAGATGGGGATATGCTAGCGGATAAGGATGATAGATGTCCTGATGTACCGGGTACTATATATGGATGCCCAGATACCGATGGCGATGGACTCGCCGATATAGAGGATGATTGCCCCAATGAGAAAGGGCTCATGGTGGATAAAGGCTGTCCTAAAATCGATGGAGATACCGATAAAGATGGCGTCGCCGATAGCATAGATGAGTGTCCAAATGCGGCAGGCCCTGTCAATCTGAAAGGCTGTCCAGATAGTGATCGCGACGGGATAGCAGATAGATATGATGCTTGTCCTAATTCTCCTGGAAAAAGTATATTTAGTGGTTGTCCTGATACTGATAATGATGGAATACCAGATTCTAAAGACAGTTGCCCTGCTCTAGCTGGTGCTGCTAGTAATAATGGTTGTCCTGGAATCACTATTGCCGATAGAGAGATTTTAGACCTAGCGGTAAAAAATGTTCGTTTTGAAACGGGCAAGGATATCTTGAAGCCGGAGTCTTATATTGTATTGGATAAGGTGATGGATTTGATGCGTAAGTACCAAGAATACAGTCTGAGCATCAGTGGCTATACCGATAATGTGGGCGATAGTAGATCTAATCTGCGCTTATCAGAAAAGAGAGCAGAGTCCTGCTATAACTATCTGGTGGGTAAAGGTATCAGCCCAACGCGACTTACCTTCAGAGGATACGGTGAGGTAAATCCTGTAGCTGATAATAGCACGAGTGAAGGGAGAAGAGTGAATAGACGGGTAGAATTTGATCTATACTAGTATTAGATACTTAGTAAAGTAGAAAAAAACGCAGCTATGGCCTTAGGCCACAGCTGCGTTTTTTTGTTTACGGCAATCCTGAATTTAGAGACCATTGTATTTTTTCTTATTTTGGATTAAATTAGGGATGTTCGGAACTAGTATAATTCTTTGAGGCATAGCTTTCCACGTATAAACATCTCTTAATCATTACACCGTTTTTAATAATATTGCTTTACAAACGGGGCGATTCTTAGACTCAATTTGTCATGATTTTTAAAAGAAAATCACGCCAAATTGGTTCTCACCACACTAATACCCAGGGTTGCCACCCTAGGCTATAATAAGGTCACCCCCTCTGGGGGTTCTTTTCGAACTTCTGAACACCCCTAAATTAGCTTCTAATCATAGTAGAGTGCTAGTTATTGGATTAATTTAATCGAGTAGTTTTTAAAGAATCAAATGTTTGAGTCAAAAGAGCCAGAATATCCTTTACAATTTTCTTTCAAAAAGCGATGGTTTGATGTATATCTACTATTATTTGTAACCAATATTCTTGTAGTGCTAGAAGCTTTTACAAAACTCGATGTGAATGAAATAAGCTATTCTGTCTTTCTAATCTCCAGTTATTTTTTGCTAGCACTATTTTACTTACGAGAGTACTATTATAAAACGAACAGAAAATATCCCGATTTGCAAATTGAAGAGGATGGCTTTTTTGTTTGGACAGATTATTGGCAGAGTAGAAAAGTCTATTATTGGTGGGATAATATGGACTCTTTAGCAAAGAGAGATTTCAAAAAGAATATTGGCATCGTTTATTCAAGCAATGTAGCTTTTGAGCATGAGACGGGAATTCATGAAGGGAATGAAAGAAAGTTTATTTTTAAGAGATTTGAGAATCAGGTTGAAATCGCATCGGCCATAGTTCTTTCGTATAATCAACACAAAAAAGAGAAATTCAAAATAGTGTAAGATGCAAATCTTAGCATAAATAGTCGAATTAAACGCATGATGGAAATTAACTTAGGCTCATAAGTGCCTAATTTTCCTGATTAAAGGCCAAATTGATGTTAATCAGTTTGGCCTTTTTTCGTTTTTTACAAATGATTTTTTATTTTTACATAGAAGGTCCAAGGGACGCTATGCAGTTTGCCAGCGTTCCAGTTATTATAAGTTAACGAGTGACCATGAACATGTTGACCGAAACCGAGACTACACGCCTCCTACGTGCGATAGAAAAATGCCATTTGCGCATTGCTAAATATCTGTTATCGTATAACAGTATTCATAGAAGTTCTATGAAATTTACATACTGGAGCCATTTAAAAGAATCCTACAATGAAGTTATTTGCGCTGGTAATGACCAGACGCAGCCCCCTGTTTATTACTATAGAAAAATTGAACATTATTTTCCAACCAAATTATTTGAGTTTTGAAAAATACACTTAACCTTATTCTGATTTCGTTTTTTTGTCTCGCCTTTGTGCAGACAAATTTGAACGCCCAAGACATTCATTGGTCCCAGTTTAGATTATCTCCCATGAATTTGAGCCCTTCCGCGACGGCTATATTTAATGGTGATGTTAGGTTCATAGGGAGCTATAGAAATCAGTGGGCAAACTTTGATGAGAATGTAGACTTTCTTACTTTTTCTGGAAGTGTGGATATGAAGTTTCGCAACCCAAAAATGCAAAACAGCTTATTCGGTGGTGGGATAATTTTCAATCATGACAGTGCTGGTGATCTAGGATTGAACCTAACCCAAATAGGACTGAATGGATCATACACACATCAGTTGGCGCAACGCCACTTTCTTACCCTTGGTTTGCAAGCTAGTTTTGCCGAGAGAAGATATAGTCCCAATCTTACCGTGGACAATCAGTGGAATGGAGATGTTTTTGATGCTAGCCTACCGACTAGAGAGCCTTTTGATGAAGCGAGTACTACACTTGCTGATTTTTCTGGAGGATTAAACTATCACTACCAGAAGCCTTCAAAGCGAAATAAATTAGATGTAGGAGTGGCTTTATTTCATATCAACGAACCTGAGCACAGTTTTTACGATGATGATCAATTATTGTACCCTAGACGACTTAGTTTATATGCATTGGCTACCCTTGGGATTGGACGCAAATTAGATTTGTTGCCCATGGCCATGCGGCAAGAACAGGGACCACATTCTCAGACCCTCTTAGGTTTGGCAGGGCGCATACACCTAAATAAACACGTCGCTAGAAAAACAGCCGTGCAGCTTGGGTTGAATTATAGATTCAATGAATTAGAATCGGATGCTTGGATTCCGAATTTGGAAGTTCACTATAGAACGCTGCTCGTGGGTATCAGCTACGACATCAACGTTTCTGAGTTCGTGATAAATACGAATAATCGTGGTGGACTGGAATTGCACTTGAATTATATCATCACCAAAGTCAGATTGGACGAAGCCAAAATCTGCCCTATCTATTAATTATAATCCTTAAGAAAAATGATAATTGACATGAGAAAACTATTTTTCATTTTACTAATCGCAGGTTTTGGTGTACAAACAGTTTCCGCTCAAACGCTTAAGCAGTTTAAGAAGAAAGCAGTAGAGGCATTTAATAATCAAAACTATTATGCAGCACTTACACATTACTCTACCATCCTCGAGGTAGATAGTACGAGTAACGATGTGCTTTACAATCACGCCGAAGCGGCAAGAAACTACAATGCCTATACTGCAGCCGAGGGGTCCTACGAAAAGTTGTCTAAAAGTGAATCTTCTTCAGAATTCCCGCTTACGGATTACTGGTTGGCAGGTGTCAAGAAGAGCTTGGGGAAGTATACAGAAGCTAAAACCTTGTACACAAAATATCTTAACAATAGCGTCAGCTTGAATCCTGAATTTGTAGAAAAGGCAAAGTTAGAATTAGACTATTTGACTTGGGCGGAGGATAGAATCAATAATGCTGATGAAGGAATTGATGTCCAAAGAATGGGAGATAATATCAATACCGAATTTTCAGAATCTAGCCCATATGAGTACAATGGTAAATTGTACTACTCTACCTTGGTGATGGATGAAAATGACAAGGAGTATTATCCTTACCGTCCTTCGGCACATATTTTTGCTAGTCCAGATACTGGAAATGGCGGAGTGAGTATGCAAGTTGAAGGCTTGAACAGTAGTCGCCATGCAGCGCACTCTTCATTCAATAGTGCAGGAGACAAAATTTATTACTCGAAATGTAACTATGTGGATGATGAAAGTCTAGAAATTAGATGCGATATCTATGTGGCCGATGTGGATGGCAATGGTAATTTTTCGATGAGCAAAAAATTACCTGAGGCAATTAATTCTCCTCTGGCGACCAATACGCAGCCTAATATTGCACTAGATAAAACTACCAAAAAGGAAATGTTGTATTTCGTTTCTAACCGTGTGGACGGTGTAGGAGGGAAAGACATTTGGGTAGCTGCTATGAATGAGGATGGTTCTTTTGGCAGTCCGAGCTTGGTACCAGACGTAAATACTGCGGCAGATGATATATCTCCGTTTTACCATACCGGGACAAGTGTATTGTACTTTTCTTCTGAAGGCAGAAAAAGTCTTGGTGGATTTGATGTCTACAAAAAGGACTTGTCTGCCAATGCTACGAATACTGAAGTGGAGCACCTAAGCTATCCTATAAACACAAGTTTCAATGATATTGATTTCACTATTAATGAAGAAGAAACGGCAGGTTATTTTGCATCCAATAGATTGGGGTCAAATTTTATTGAAGCAAAGAGAGAAGCATGTTGTAATGATATTTACAAAGTAGATCTTGAGCCTTCGCTCTATGATATGCTTGCTTTGACATTCGACAAAGAGACTGGCGAAAACTTAAATGGTACAACTGTAGAGTTAATTGAGATAACAGAAACTTTACAGTCGGA
>CAKZVJ010000286.1 GCA_937923345.1 uncultured Saprospiraceae bacterium | reverse complement strand
TTTAGAGCTAGTATATCTTCCGATATAGTAGAATAAGTTCTATTAGTTATAGTGTTTTCTGCATTACTAGACTCATAATTTTCAGCAGCGCTCGGATCATAATATTCTGTTTGACATGCAAATAGGCTTGCAAAAGTAAACAGCATAAATAAGTACTTCTTCATAGGAATAAATTTTAGTTAATAATGATTTTAATAATTCAAATACCGATTTGCTTTACTCTAAATTCAGTTTAGATATGACTAAGTGCAATGAAAATAAATCGATATGTGATGAATTCATTTACCATTCTAATATCCTAATATTATTTAGAAGTGGTGTAACCATAAAAGGTTTATGACTATCCCGATTGGGTATAGGTCTCTCTATGTCTTTAGTATATCACTAGGAAGGTAGCCGTGTGTTTCTTTAAATAGCTTGGAAAAGTTGCTCATATGGGAATAATGTAATGACAATGCAACGTCCTTTACTGAAATTTGCCCTTGTTCTAGCATTAGTTTTGCTAGATCCATTTTTAGTTTCAAATGGTACTGATAGGGAGAAATGCCTAAAGCTTTCTTAAAACATTTTTTAAATTTTGATTGACTCATCATAGAATTTTGAGCCAATTCTTTTATTGAACGCCTTTTTGGAATACTCTGTTCTATTACACTTTTTGCGGATAGTATAGTATTTAAGTCTTGGCTAGAGATATTGTTGAGATTGGATTGTACCTCTTTATATCGTACGAAAAGGTCATTTATTACAGTATATATTTTGGCTAGAAGTTCCCCCTTAGGTGTAGTATCATTAAGTATAGATATAATATTTAATTTGTAATTAAAACTGCCGTAAAAGGCAATAGGTTTATCTTCTACAATTTCATTATAAATATTGCTTTTACTGTCTAAGTAATTTTTTAGCCATTCTCTTTTCATCCATATATGTAAAAGTTTTATTGGCCTACCCACAGGCACTACATAATTGGTAGGTATAATTGAAGAACTAAAGTGGATATTACTTTGCTGTTTATGAAACAGCACTGACTTATCATTGATGCTGGCTTCAATTTCAGTATTAGAAAAGTGAAAATGCATGAGGCAACATAAATTTTCACTAATAGGCGTTCTGCTTAAGATAGTTGGTACATTGATGGTGAGGTCGAAAAAACTTACACTTAACCCTTCCTGTAGTTTCCTGTTTTGAATATACCCAGATCCATACTCAGGTTTTAGTATCAATCTATCACTATTTAAGGTAGAGGGTATTTTTTTATTAAGTACCTTAAGCCACTCATCTACATCAGACAAATGAAAATTAATAGTAATTGATTTATCCATCCGTTTTTTAAATTATTTTAAACTAAGTTTCTTATACTTATATTCAACGTAAATTACTTTGCGACTTTTCTGCTATTTCGTTTACCTAATATCTGCGTTGAAAATACTCACTGATGCTAGGCATCGGTTGCATTTTTCGCCTTGATATTAAGTAAAATAAATTCGCACAAATTGTCCCAAACCATATTCCGTTGAGTATAATTAAATATTCAGCTCTTTTAAACTTGTTTCGTTACATTAATTTTAATTACATCTCTTTTCAATGCTTAGCATTATACTACATGCTTAAGCAACTTGAATAATTATAATATATAAATTGAATATTTTTAGTTGGAGATAACAAAGTTGCTAAAAGAAATTATTTTTATATATAACTAGTTTATATAGGTTTTAGGTATGTCTCCTAAACATTTTTTGTCCGCTAAGTCCGCCGTACCTATCTAATACTTTCAGACACAACAAGTCTTCAAAAAGAATATCCCTAAATTGCATGGTGTATGCATTTGCAGCATCGATGATTGCTTGAGCCTCATCACAATGCCTAGAATAGTATTGCATAACCTCCTCCAAATTTGAGTAATCTTCCTCAATTTTCACATAATGCTTTCCAGCCTCCAGTGTTCCCTCCATAAACCAAGTTTCAAATTTTGGTTTCAACATAAGGCAAATGGAGTTGGAGGACATCACCCATTTTAGATTGGTGGCGACATCATTGCCTTCTGGGCAGAATATAAATTTATTCTGTAGTTGCTCTTTGATGGTCAAAAAGTCCTTTTGCCAAGGAACATCTTCTTTTGGATTATTAGTTTGCCCAATATCACATGAGGGATGATTCCAAAGTTTTTCTACGAATTTTCTTCTTAGTGGTTTATAAGCGCCTCCACGCCAGACGCTTATGTTTTTTTTATCTGCAAATTGGATATTATCCTGCACCCATCTAAAGTGTCTATACTTGTTTAGTTTAAATAAAATAGAATTTGCATTACCCTGTGTCAAGGGTCGGGCCTTTATCAGGGTAGGATATGGCTTCACATCAGTGTCATCTCCAAACTGATAGGCAAATGAAAAGGAATCTTTGAAGTAAACAAGAAATTCTGATAGATCTAGAAAGTACTCGGTACCTCCTTTGCGTGCAAAATCTTTTTTAGCAACGGCCTTTGTGGGTAGTGAAAACGGTTGATCTATTTTGAAGTAATAGTCTAGCCTGCGATGAAGTTCTACGAGATTACATTCCTTCTCGTAAGCGCGAAGTCGATCATAATATTTTTTATGATAAAAGCTAGGCATGATATTGTGCCCAAATCTTTTTGCATAATAAAATACTTTCATGGCGAAATATAAATTATATCTAGAACTAAATAAAAAAGCACATGATTAATTTTTAATCATGCGCTTTCGAGTTTACTTATTCTTTTTTAATTATTTAGTTCCACCAGAAGATTTCTCCTTAGCCCTCTTATCTTTTTGCATTGGATTTTCACCTCCTCTGCTTCTAGCCTTAAACAATTCAAATCTATTGATTTCTTGTTTAGGTGGATAGTAGTTATTAGAGCGATCTGTATCTGCCGTTTCTAGAAATGGATCCAAAACGATTTCACTAACTTCTTTGTCAGAGACAAACACTTTCGACACCTTATCATTTGTCAACTTCCAAATCTCTGCTGGTATTCTAATGATTTCATTTGATCCATCTTTGTACTTCATGTCCAAGATGATTGGCATTACTAAACCACCTTTATTTTCGAAAGTAATCTCATAGTAGTTCTTACCAGAAGTCAATACTTTCTTTTCTTCATCACTCAAACTATTGTAGTATTTTTGATATTTCTCTTTATCCAAAATATTGAAATCAAGCGGATCGTAGTTGGTGTAGAAATCTTTGATATCTGAATCTCGCTCATCTCGGGTTTGAGCTATCTGTTCTCTGTTTCTAATTGTAGAAATATTAATAGGGCCATTATCTCTTTCGGCTTTAGCCATGACATTTTCAATCTCCGGATTCTGAGTATCTAGCTTTATCCACCTTACATCACTCATGCCTATATCAACATGGTCATTGGTATAAAACCATCCTCTCCAAAACCAATCTAAATCTACTGCAGAAGCATCTTCCATAGATCGGAAAAAGTCAGCTGGCTCTGGAGATTTAAATTTCCATCTATTAGAGTAAGTCTTAAAGGCGTGATCAAATAATTCACGACCCATAACGGTCTCTCTGAGTATATTCAAAGCAGTAGCAGGTTTTCCATAGGCGTTATTACCAAACTGCCAGATAGACTCTGAGTTGGTCATGATAGGAGATATCTTGCTTTTATCACCTCCCATATAGCCTACTATCTTTTGCGCTTCCCCTCGTCTAGATGGATAATCTCTCTCCCATTGCTGTTCTGTGAGGTATTGCAAAAAGGTGTTCAAACCTTCATCCATCCAAGTCCATTGTCTCTCATCACTATTCACAATCATTGGGAAATAGTTGTGCCCTACTTCATGAATGATTACGCCTATCATTCCGTACTTCGTTCTTTGTGTATAGGTACCGTCTGGTTCTGGTCGTCCAAAGTTGAAACAGATCATTGGATACTCCATACCGATACTAGCAGCATGAATAGACCAAGCTACTGGATATGGATATGGGAAGGTATAGTGTGAGTACCACTTCAAGGTATGCGCTACCGCTTTGGTAGAAAACTTTTCCCAGATTGGGTTCCCTTCTTTCGGATACATAGACATTGCTAACACTGTGCTTCCGTCTTCTTGCTTTACATTCATCGCGTCCCAAATAAACTTACGAGAAGATGCAAAAGCAAAATCTCTCACATTGTCTGCTTTAAATTTCCAAGTAGATTTTCCGCTTGCTTTCTCTTGTTCCGCTTTTTCTGCCTCGTCCTGAGTTACTATGAATACTGGCTTTTCGAATTCTTTTCTTGCCTTATCCATTCTCTTTTGCTGTTCCTTAGTCAATACATCGTCCTCATTTTGAAGTGTGCCTGTCGCAGCAACTAGGTGATCAGAAGGAACTGTAATGTCTACCTCATAATCTCCAAATGTAAGCGTGAATTCTCCTCTTCCCAAAAACTGCTTATTTTGCCATCCGTTATCATCGTTGTAGGAAACCATCCGCGGAAAGAACTGTGCTATTGTATATAAATAGTTGTCTTCATCTTCGAAATACTCATATCCAGAACGGCCCCCTATTTTCATTCTATCGTTGATATTATACCACCACTTGATGTTGAATGAGAAATTCTCCCCTGGCTTTAGAGGCTGGTCCAGGTTGATTCTCATCATAGTTTTATTGATGGTATGGCTCAGGGCAGATCCATCAGCATTCTTCACGTGGTCTATTTTAAAACCTCCATCAAAAGTCGGCTCCAATCTATTGAGACCTCTGATAGACATTCTATCTCCGATACTATTGGTTGCTATTTTATAGGTATCAGAATCTTTAGCTCGCATATTCTGATCCAGCTGAAGCCACAAATATTCTAGATGATCAGGAGAGTTGTTATAGTAGGTAATGGTCTCTTCCGCCATTATCTTTTGATTCTTATCGTCTAGCTCCAATTGGATTTTATAATCTGCCTTTTGTTGCCAGTATTCATGGCCAGGTGCACCCGCAGCATTACGATATACATTAGGCGTAGGTAGATCCGTATCTAACTGCTTAAACTTATTTGTGTTGGTGTTTTGTGCAAAGACTGTAGTGCACAGAAAAGAAGCCATTAATATAAGGCCAAATATATTTTTCATAATTTCAGTTTCTTAGTCGGCTAAGATAAGACTTAGCATAATAAAACAGTGTAACACACCAAACAAATGTATGTTTAACCCAAAACACATTACAATTAATTATATATGTGGCTATTAGCGACTAGCTGTTAGCTGTTGGCATTTAGCGATTAGCTCTTAAATGTTCCACGTGGAACATTAATGAATGAAAATTGTAAATGGTGAATTATAGACGCCTTTAAGAGAATGATAAATTATAAATTGTGAATTATAAACGCTTCGTGCTTTAGATTTGCTTTAATCAATCGGCGCTTATGCTCAGTAGTTGATTATTGAAAATTTACCAGAACCCCGGAGAGAAGAATTCATCATTACACATTGAACATTGCACATTAGGGATATTCATAAATATCATATTTCGTTGAGATAAAACATTCTACATCTTAAGATCTCTAAATGAACACACTATTTTAATAATATTGCTTTAAAAACGGGGTGATTCTCAGACTCAATTTGTCATGATTTTTAAAAGAAAATCACGCCAAATTGGTTCTTGCCACCCCAAATACCCAGGGTTTCCACCCTGAGCTATAATAAGGTCATCCTACCGAAGAAAATCGGCACAAGCTCTCTGGGGGTTCTTCTCTTACTTCTGAATAGCCCCACATTAAAATGTTTCACGTGGAACATTAAAGAATTATAAATGGTGAATTATAAATTATAAATGGTGAATTATAAACGCTTCGTGCTTTAGATTTGATTTAATCAAAAGACGCTTATACTGAGTAGTCGATTATTGAAAATTCACCAGAACCCTTGAGGGAGGAATTGATCATTGCACATTGAAAATTACACCTTAAAATGTTCCACGTGGAACATTTAAGAATTATAAATTGTAAATGGTGAATTATAAACGCTTCGTGCTTTAGATTTGATTTAATCAATCGGTGCTTATGCTCAGTAGTTGATTATTGAAAATTTACCAGAACCCTGCAGAGAAGAATTGATCATTACACATTGAACATTGCACATTAAAAGCCCTGCAGCGAAGAATTGATCATTGCACATTGAAAATTAATCATTGACTATCATTGACTATCATTGACTATTGATTATATAGCGCTAGTTTATAATTTATAACTTATAACTTATAATTCCTTTACGAACTCCCCATAGCTCACCCCTATCTGCTTCGCTACTTTTTTCTTTCCGAGAAGTTCCTGCAATCTTTCAGGCGTATCAGTTGAAAAGCCTAAGGTGCTATCCATGGTATCTTTAAACTTAGCGTAGTGCGCAGTTTCTAGGATAACACCATTAACATCCTTCCCTTGAGTGTATTCCTCTAGCGCTAAAAAACCGATAGCCCCATGCGGATCCATCATATACCCAAAGCGGTCATAGATATCTTTGACACCTGCAGTGGTTTGAGCATCTGTATACGCATAGCCCTTGAGCATATCTTTCATATTGTTCCACGTGGAACCTTCTTTACTAAAGATATCCGCTAATCGCTTATAATTTGAAGGATCCCCCACGTCCATAGCATTAGATACCGTCCTTTTAGATGGTCTAGGAGTGTACTCTCCAGTTTTTAGGTAGTTAGGGATAATATCGTTTACATTGGTCGCAGCTAGGAATTTTGACACAGGTAGTCCCATTTTCTGTGCTAAGACCCCAGCCGTAAGATTTCCGAAGTTTCCACTAGGAATGGAAAAGACCGTATCTAATGAATGATCTTGCAACTGCTTATACGCCTCGAAATAATAAAAGGACTGTGGGATAAGCCTAGCTATATTAATAGAATTGGCAGAAGCTAATCTTTTTCGCTGAGTAAGTTCTTTATCTAAGAAGGCTTGCTTAACCAATGTTTGGCAATCATCAAAAGTGCCCGCTACCTCTAAAGCTCTAATATTACCTCCTAAGGTAGTCAACTGCATCTCTTGAATATCACTGACTTTACCGCTAGGATAAAGAATAACGACTTCTATGCCAGGGGTATTTAGAAAACCAGCCGCTACGGCACCGCCCGTATCCCCAGAAGTAGCTACCAAAATAGTCAGAAGCTCATCCTCGTCTTTATTGAAGTGACCCATCAGCTGTGCCATAAAGCGTGCACCGAAATCCTTAAAGGCCATACTAGGGCCGTGAAACAACTCCAAGACCCCCATCTTTTCATTCAATGGCACTAAGGGCGCAGGAAAAGTAATCGAGCGTTCTATTATACCTTGTAGATTGGATGCGTCAATATATCCGTCAAACAAAGTCTTACATACCTTATAGCCGATCTCCGCTAAAGAATAGTCCTTTATATTGGTGATAAAAGAGGAAGGTAAACTAGGGATAGATATAGGCATATATAGCCCGTTGTCATCGGGGAGTCCCTTGAGCACAGCCGTTTTCAAATCTACGATGTGCTTGAGGTTATTGGTACTGTATAATTTCATGCTAATATAGGATTGCGCCTTCCGAATTTATCTTACTTATGTATACTGTAGATTCGATTTTATGTTTTGCAAAAGCGCGTTGCATAGCATGACCTGCATTCTCAGCATTGAGGTTATTATTAGAAAGCGCGAAGACCGATGGACCCGCACCAGAAATACTACAACCCAATACATTTTCTTGCAGCGCCGCGACTTTAACATCGTAGAAACCTGGGATAAGTTGGGCACGCTGAGGCTCGATGATTACATCTTGCAAAGAGCGCTTTATCAAATCAAAGTCTCCCTTGTACAAACCGATTATCAAGCCCCCAAGATTACCATTCTGAGTGATAGTCTGCTTAAGCGTTACAGTGTCAGAAAGTATATCACGAGAATCCTTAGTCAATATTCTTATGTGTGGATGCACTAAGGTAGCATACAATCCAGGTGGCGCAGAAACGCGATGAAAATCTAGTGTTTCATTGTCTCTTATAAAGACAATCCCGCCGAGCAAAGAAGGCGCAACATTATCCGCATGATAGGCGCCATCCGCCACTTGCTCGCCAGCGACAGCAAAGGGCATCAATTCTTGTTTTCGGAGCGGACGTTTAAGCAATTCATTGGCAAGCATCACACCCGCCGCCGCACTCGCCGCACTCGATCCCATACCACTACCAAAAGGCATCTTCTTGTAGATCTCCATCTCGATTCCGATGCTAGGATCTCCAATATGATCAAGGAATTTTTGAGCAGCGACCCCCGCAGTATTTTGCATAGTCTCTTTGGAGAGCTTACCCTTGTCCCCATAGATATTAGTGATGTGTACGCCAGGCTTATTGTCTACTAGCCGGCCTATGATCTCATCCCCAGGACGCTCCAAAGCGAAGCCCATCAAATCATATCCACAAGCCATGTTGGCTACGGTAGCAGGTGCAAATACTTTTATTCCTGTTTTGCTCATAAATTATTGATATTCAACTATTTAGATATAAGATTACCAATTGTAAGCACCTCTGCAAACACGCCCGCAGCAGTGACCTCCGCACCTGCACCAGGCCCCCTGATTACCAAAGGTCTTTCCTTGTACCGCTTGGTGGTCAAGACGACCATATTGTCCGATCCATTGAGCGAATAAAAGGCGTGCGTGCTGTCTACTTTTTCCAAAGCGATTTTAGCTTTTCCATTTTCTATAGACGCCACCATACGCAACACTTTATTTTCAGCCTCTGCATCAGATTTCAATTTTTCAAAGTAGGCATCCTCCGCTTTCAAGACTTCAAAAAGCGCATCTACTGTTTCTACTTCTTGGCACTTTTGTGGAAGCATGTTTTCGATTTCTACATCTCCCTCTTCGACTGGCAATCCTATTTCGCGTGCCAAGATAATTATCTTTCGGCGCACATCAATACCATTGAGATCTACCCTTGGATCTGGCTCTGTGTATCCGAGTGCTTTCGCCTCTTGTACAATGCTGTGAAATGAATTGTCATTTTTAAAATTGTTGAAAATATATGAAAGCGAACCCGACAGCACCGCTTCCAATTTCAGTATCTGATCTCCACTATTGATCAAGTCTGACAAAGTAGTTATCAACGGCAAGCCCGCCCCCACATTGGTCTCATATTTAAAGAAGACCCCTCGCTTTTGCGCCAGTTTTTTTAGTCGCGTATACTGTAAGTACGATCCCGAAGTCGCAATCTTATTAGGAGTAGAAATAGAAATACTCGCTTCCAATATTTGCTCATAACTCGCAGCGATACTCGGCTCCGCAGTATTGTCTATAAAGATGGCGTTACTCACATTCATAGCTTTCATCTTAGCGATGAAATCAGCCATCACCATTTGTGTTTCACCAGCGGCCAACTGATCTGGCCAAGTACTCATATCCAGACCATCCTCATCAAAGATCATTCGTTTACTATTGGCCAAACCTACGATGTTGACCTCCACTGCATTTTGTGTTTTGTGGTATTCCGCTTGGTCTTGGATTTGCTTGATGAGCGCCTTCCCTATCAGACCTACACCGACGATAAACAAATTCAACGTTCTCGTATCGGATAAAAAGAACGCTTGATGCAGTACATTCAACGCCTTAGTTTCATCATACCGATTGATCACCACCGAGACATTTAACTCTGATGAACCTTGTGCTATAGCAATTGCATTGATACCATTTTTACCTAAGGATTTAAACAATCGACCCGCTATACCAGGTTGATACCGCATGTTCTCCCCTATGATGGCTATGACGGACAAGTCGTTTTCGACCTTGACTGGATTGATATTATGCTTGCTGATTTCGTATTCAAAAGTCTGATCTACGATAGACTTCGCGGCCAGCGCATCAGCAGGGGCCACGGCAAAACTGATCGAAGATTCAGAAGAACCCTGCGTTATCAAAATAATATTGATACCCGCCTGAGCCAAAGATTGGAACAAGCGAGCGGCGATACCAGGCACCCCAAATAAACCAGAACCCGCCAAAGTCAACAAAGAAATATTGCTGATGGAAGAGATGCCCTTCACCGCTTTACCATTACCTGATCGCTCAGAGATATGTGTTCCGACAAAGTCAGGCTCAAACGTATTCTTTATATATATAGGTATCTTTTTTTCCATGGCAGGGACCAAGGTCGGCGGATAGATGACCTTCGCGCCAAAGTGCGACATCTCCATCGCCTCCGCATAAGATAAATTCGGAATTGTAAAGGCCTTCTTTACTTTGCGTGGATCACTCGTCAATACCCCACTTACATCCGTCCAGATTTCGATGCACTCCGCCCCCAAGGCAGCCCCTAAAATAGAGGCCGTATAATCTGAGCCACCGCGCCCAAGCGTAGTGGTAATATCCTCTTCGTCCGACGCCACAAATCCCGTCACTATTTTTATTCCAGGATTATTCGCGTAGTAGGCTTTTATCTTTTCTTGAGTCTTCAGCATATCGACCTTAGCCGAACCAAAATTCTTATCTGTCTTGATTACTTTTCTAGCATCGAGATAGTGTGCCGTGATTCCTTTTTGCAAAAGCGTTTTACTGATCAGATAGGCAGAGTTGCGCTCCCCAAAACTCAACACATAATCCATGGTCCGCTTCGTAGCTTCCCGTACTAAGAATATTCCATGCAGCAAACTCTTTAGATTCGCATGATTTTCAGCCTGGTCTTTTATGGCCTGCTCGAGGACCACTCCAGATAACAATGCATTTGCAGCTTCTGCATGTCTAGCACGAAATGCTTCATAAGCCTCTAGATACAGCTCGTCTCCCAACGCTGCCAATTGACTCATCTCTATCAAAGAATCCGTCACGCCGCCAAATGCAGAAAAGACCACTGTAAACTGCTTTCCCTCTTCATAATACTTTGTCAAAATCTCACAAAGCTGTAATATCCGCTGAGGACTAGCTACCGAAGAACCACCAAATTTTAAAACTATCATAGCGCCAATTTATGTAATACATATAGATGCAATAAATGCACCAAAGCAAGAGCGTCTAATCTTGTTGTTTAGCTCGTCACAAATATGCTTTACGAGACTGTTACTAGCCCAGTGTTATACGTCTACATATTTGTAGCCCAATCAGATAAACACAAAATTATAGTACTTTGCAGCTACGTTCTCATAGAGACAGAGCAGACAAAAAAAACGCCAGCACATGATATTTCCAATCGGAGACGAACAAGTACAAGGAGGGTACAAACCTATATTCAGTTATAGTTTTATAGCGCTCAATATTATATTCTTTGCATTTCAGATGATGGATCCCAATATGCTGATTTGTGAGTATGGTGCCATCCCCGCAGAAATACGCGAAGGTAGAGATTACCACACCTTATTTACGAGCATGTTTATGCACGGCGGATTTCAGCACATTATATTCAATATGCTATTCCTCTGGGTTTTTGCCGACAATATAGAAGCGACAGTAGGCAATATCAAGTTTGTCTTCTTTTATCTCATGGGCGGTTTAGTAGCCAGCGCGGCGCACCTTTTCATCGGCGCAGGCAGTGTGGTGGAAAACTGTTGCACCGTCTGTGGGGCGATACCCTGTGTAGGGGACATGCTCACGTGCGCGGGGACGGTTCCGACGGTGGGAGCATCCGGCGCGATAGCCGCTGTATTGGGCGCCTACCTCGTGATGTATCCCAAGTCCAAAGTCAAGATGTTTGTCTTTTTCCAAATCGCACACATTCCGGCCATGCTGTTTTTGCTCTTTTGGATAGGGCAGCAATTGTGGAGTGGCATCTCGAGCAACATGGGTACCGTCTCTGGAGGCGGCACCGCTTGGTGGGCCCACATCGGAGGCTTCGTATTTGGTGTTCTCTTTGGCTTTTTATGCCGCAACATATCTGCCGTCAAAAACTCTCGCGAAAAAATCGATAATACTTACGTGTAGGATTATTGTTGTTTGGGGTCATCCTGATGCCGAAGAAAAATCGGCACAGGACCGCGCTCTACACTATATCCTGAAGAGGACGCATGCAATGCGTCTCTACGGATGTCGTTTCGATCCCTTGCCTCTACGCGCTCCGCTTGTCGTGCTCCACGCCTGCGGCGCTCCGCGATTATTTACAATTGTTAAAAGCGAATAGTGAAATTATTTTCTCAAAATAAGACCAAACCTTTTTCGTTCTATCAGCGTCTACTAAAATAAAAAACAATATGCGAAACTTAGTCTATCTACTATTTATAATATTTTGTTCTTGTGGAACGGATGATGAAATTAGTACGAGCACAAATGTATTATGCGAAGAAGGATGTGGAATTCTCAACCCGCTTACTTTTACGATTAACCCACGAGC
>CAKZVJ010000285.1 GCA_937923345.1 uncultured Saprospiraceae bacterium | reverse complement strand
TAGTTTGCTTATTGGCGAAACGTATCATCTGCAGATAATTGTTGCAGATGGTGGAGACCTTATATTTGGTACCGCAATCTACCTTGCCTCTGGCGGATTCAATGCAGGAGAATCAGATGTTAATCTTACTGCAGACGCTGGACCTGATAAACAGTTGGATTGTAGTTTTTCTACAGTTGAATTAGGATCAGATAGCACTTCCGTGGGAGACCTTTACACCTATGAATGGCTAGATGAAATGGATCAAATAATTTCCACACAGCGATTTGTAACGGTGGACGATACTGGACAGTATATACTGAATGTAACCAATACACTGACCAATGAAATCGATGCTGATACCGTTAGGGTCAGTATGGACTTGACCATACCCTTAGCATCGATCAATCCTACTGAGCTTATCACTTGTAGTAAACCTAGCGTTTCAGTACAAGCAGTTACTGATATAACAAACCCATCATTTTTATGGCAAACATCGAATGGTACTATCACCTCTGATCCTAATTTAAAAGACATTGAGGTGGAGGCTGCTGGAGACTACGAGTTGATACTTACCAATTTGGACAACGGGTGTACCGCTATGACGAGTGTCTCAGTATCTTCTAATGTACAGGAACCGATATTAAATACACAATTACCAGATGTGCTCACTTGCGAAACGACCTTTGTTACTTTATTCGTAGACGAAAATGTAGAATACACTTATGAATGGATGAGTCAGAACATAGTTATTGGCGACCAGCCTACGATTGATGTCACTGAGCCAGGAGAATATACACTTACCGTATCAGACACAAATAATGGATGTACCACTGCGGAGACAATTACTGTCATACAAGATATAGTAGAGCCCTTTGTATCTATCGTTACACCTGATGTTCTTGATTGTAGCAACGCATCAGTTCTCCTAGATGCATCCGCTTCTGACAATGGGAATAATTTCTTGTATCATTGGACTGACCCAGAAGGGAATAGTATTAGTCTTGAGTCCACTGTGGAAGTTAGTTTGTGTGGGCAATATGCCTTAGTAGTAACGAATACTGAAAATGGCTGTTCAAGCCTTGAGACTGTTATAGTATTTTGCGACCAAGATCTGCCTACTGCCATCATTGATGCACCTGAGCTCCTGATACCAGGAGGAGAATTACAGCTCAATGCATCTAACTCAAGTATGGGCTCCAATTTTGAATACCTATGGACTTTTGAAAACGGATCAATCGTAGGGACTACCTTGACACCAACTATTAATCAAGCAGGCACGTATTGTTTGACTATATTCAATATAGATAATGCCTGTGAGATTACATCTTGCGTAGAGGTGCAACAAATCGAGACGGAGGCACCCATTGCCGATGCAGGGCCTGACCAAACCTTACAATGCAATACTCCAGTTGTACTCTTGGGTGGAGACAATACTTCAATGGGCTCAGACTTCTCGTATGAGTGGCTTAGCTTCAATGATAGTATTGGGAATACCCCTTTTATAGAGGTGACAAATTCTGGGCAGTATGTATTGATCGTTACCAATACTTTGACGAATGAAGAAGGCCGAGATACTGTTTCTATAAGTGTCAGTTTCGAATTCATTGGCTTATTTGTCAGCCCACCAGCTGCGCTCAATTGTACGAATACTACTACGACTTTGGATGTCTTTACAGAGTTATTTTATTTCGAAGAGACCTCCACGCTTTGGGAGACGGACAATGGTAATATAATTTCCGATCCTACCCAGAATACTATCGAAGTTGATCGCGCGGGAACCTATACGGTAGTTGTGACTAATTTAGAAACTGGCTGCACCGGTATGGAGACAGTAGAAGTTACAGAAGATGCAGATTTGCCTTCAGTTTCTGTTTCGGTCTCTGACGATGGCTTGCTGACTTGCATCACTACAGCGATCAATATAACGGCAACGTCCTCATTGCCCCCTGGCGAAGCATCTTATCAATGGACTACCAATGATGGCAATATTTCCTCCAATCCAAATCAAAGTAACATCGAGGTAGATCAAGCTGGGACATACACAGTACTTGTTACAAATCTCAATAATGGCTGCAGTAGGTCAGAATCTATTTTGGTATCCCAAGACGTCGCATCACCTGTTGTTTCTGTCGCTGCGATTGGCGACGGAATTATTGATTGTATCAACACCATAACAGTTTTAGAAACTACGACAAATCTCGAAGAAGCAAACGTAACCTATGAGTGGAGCACCAATGATGGAAATATCATTACCGACCCAGCCCGAAGTACGATAGAAGTAAATCAATCGGGTTCATACACAGTAAACGTTACCAATCTTAGCAATGGATGCGTTACTACCGAGTCGATAATTGTGATAGAAAATAGGGAGGACCCCGAAGTATCAATCAGTGCTTCAAATGATGGAATCCTTAACTGTTTCCTAAGTATGATAAGATTAGATGGTAACACAAATGTTGTGTCCAATAATGCTACCTACGAGTGGACTACCGTTAATGGAAGTATCATGTCTGACCCCTTCCAGCCTTTCATCGAGGTGAACGACTGTGGAGTATATACACTCCGGTTGACCAATAATGAAAATGGGTGTTTCACTCAAGTTAGCTTCGAAGTATTTTGTGATTTTATTAATCCAGACGCAATTATTGCGCAAGCACCCCTTCTGCCGATAGGCGAAAGTATTCAGCTTGATGCATCAGGATCTTCTCAAGGAGCTAATATAATATATTCATGGTCCACTACTGATGGAAATATTGTTTCTGGAGCCAACACTCGAACACCCACCATAGATCAGGCGGGAACATACTGCCTCGCAGTGCTAAACAATGATAATGGATGTATAGGAGAATACTGTATAGAAGTTTTACAAGAAGAAACACCAACAGTTGTCGCTGACGCTGGACCAGACATAATTATCAATTGCAACACCGCAGGGACGCAGCTATTTTTGGATGGAACAAATTCTTCAGTAGGACCAGAATTTACCTACGCATGGAGTGATCCAAATGGAGTGATTATTTCTACAGAGATTACAGCGATGGTATCCGTGCAGGGTTTATATACCTTGACCGTTACCAACATACAGACTGGAGAAGTCGAAACAGATACAGCTACTTTTGTGGAGAATCTCACCGCTCCATCACTTGTGCTGAGCATCCCACTTCCAGATATGATCACCTGTGAGATTTCTGAAGTTACCATTGTGAGCACTATAGATATAGAACCTACACAAGCCGAATTTATTTGGGAAGGTCCAGGACTAGTCTCAGATCCTACAATTATGAATGCAGTAGTTAATCAGCCTGGCACATATACCTTGACGGTAACTGATATAAGCAACGGTTGCTCCACCTCAAGTTCGATCGAAGTGACTAGTAATATTCAAAATACAGATTTTGAATCCAATCCTGCAATTTCTTGTGAGGGGAGTATGCTTTTAGATCCTTCAGAAGTTTTCGAATTGTTGGGACTTCCTGGAGAATTAATGGAGGGAGAATGGCAAAAACAAGATGGCTTACAAATTGGAGATTTTCCATTAGCTACAGCAACGCTATCTGGATCTTACATATTCACAGGGATCAATCCAGCAAACTTATGCGAGTTTACAGTGACATATAATGTGGAGATAGCACCAGCGTTTTCGGTAGATGCAGGTGAAGATCAAATTTTGAATTGTCCTCAAAACGAGATTGCACTGACAGCAAATACAGATCTAGATAATATGTTTTCCTCATATAGCTGGACTCAGCTTGATGGTACATTTAACAGTATGGAAGATTCTATTAATGTGAATACACCAGGGATCTACATCGTGGAAGTCGTTGACCTTACTTCAGGATGCGTCGCTAGGGATACAGTTATAGTCAGCATAGACGAAAATAGTTTGACAGTGGACGAGCAAGTCACGAATGTTACTTGTGCAGGAGCGGAGGATGGATCTATCATTTTTATAGTCACTGGAGGAGTGCCGCCTTATACATTTGTAGGTGGATTTCCGGAGCAATTTGATTTGGCGCCTGGACTATATCCTATCACCATTATGGATGACGCAGGCTGTACTTTTGAAACGGCCATCGAGATTACGGAGCCTGATTTTATAGAGATAGATTTTGGCTTGAATGCAGATGAAAATCTGGAGGCTTTAGTTACAGGGGGTATTCCTCCTTACGAATATTTGTGGAACACAGGTGCGGACAGCAGTATTTTGATTGATCCACAATTTAACACACCTTATACTTTGACCGTGACCGATGCGAATTCGTGTGTTGCCTCATTGGATATCATTTTACAAACCAATGCTACTTTTGGAATACAGGCGCAAGAATTGAATGTGTACCCAAATCCCACGGACGATTATTTGATCATTAATCATAAAGACATTTCTAGCACGCTACACAAGCTCAGTATTGTGGACGTTCAGGGGAGAAAACAACTGCTCAATCATGCTGTGCTAGATCAAGACACAGTGCGATTAGATATGAAGTCCTTAGCACCAGGAGTGTACTTTCTACAAGCCACCTTAAAGGGGAGGTTGTATTATCAAAAAGTGATTGTGCATTAAGATATTTTTTTGGGCATACCCTAGATACATCATCGCACTTCTTACAGTCGTGCTATGATGTATCTAGGTCGGGCTACTCCAGGACTACGGTCCCCATCACCCAGCTGACACTACCAGGCTACGCAGTGATGGTGACGACTCCCGCTGGTCGTCTCCTTCCGATCCCTTATGCAAAATTTCAATAACTAGATTCCACTGCTTGGTTAAAATTGTATATCTTCCAAAGACTAAATCTTATCTTAAAAATAAATTGCACTATACATGACGGACATAAAAAACATCCAGCCCATCAACATCATGGAAAAATTTGACTTGTTTGAAAAGTTATGGACTCCTCATATCATTGGCGAGCTCAACGGACAATATGTGAAACTATGCAAACTCAAAGATGACTTCGTATGGCATAAGCACGAAAAAGAAGACGAACTATTTATGGTATTCAAAGGAGTATTAAGAATGGACTTCCGAGAGGGGCACTCTGTAAAAGTAAAACAAGGAGAGATTCTAATTGTCCCTAAAGGAGTAGAGCATCGTCCATACACTAATGGGGATTTAGTCTTGAATTTACTTTTTGAACCAAAAGCCACTGAACATACAGGTGATGTAGAGACAGATCAGACGGTGAAGGCACTATCTTGGATTTAGACAAGCCCGCAAAAGATGGTACTTGAGGTAGGGAGTAAGAAAATAGGACCTAAATGTTAAGGTAAATAGTATGCAATAAATTACGCTACGCCTTTGGATTCTTGGAGTATAAGATTTTTATATTGAGGAAGCTGTACCTGTTGTTTCATTTGGCTTTCCCTCAATAAATCATCCAAAACTGACATGGTCTACGTACAAAAGCATCTAAGTCACTATTTTCTATATATTTTAACACTCGAAATAGAACCGAAGTAAGATTAACTAGTGCTTTTTAGGGTTTGCAAAGGTGGTTATTTTTTTCCAATTTGTCTAACCTCCTTGTATTTTTGTGACAACAAAAGTGTTAAAATTCTATTATATACTCTTCTATTACATTCATAGTCATAAGGTTATGTATTTATTCTTATGTTACCTCCAAGATGGCTAAGTTTTTCTCTTTTAGTTTGTTTAGATTGCGTCTAAATAAGTACTTTTGAGTTTAATTACATCAAAAAAGTCAATGCACAATAATATTTTAGACAAAAAAGAGGGCATTTTATCACACTTTAAAGATGACTTCATTGCTCAAAGGATGATGTCCATGGGAGTGCTTCCAGGGGCAAAAGTGAGACTGGTAAGAGCGAACCCTAGAATTGGTGCGTACTACATTCTCGCTAGTAATCGGCATTTTGCCATGAGAGAAGAAGAGGTAAAATCCATGATTATAGTATAGTATGAGCAAAACGGTATTGACCCCAATAAAATTAGCCTTTTGTGGTAACCCAAATAGTGGCAAATCATCTCTTTTCAACAAGCTTACTGGTCAAAGACAAAAAGTAGCCAACTACCCAGGTGTGACAGTTGATGTTAAGTTTGCTCATATAAAATTGAGTAACCATGAAATTCAGCTGCTAGACTTACCAGGTACTTATAGCTTTTATCCAAGTACCCAAGACGAGTTAGTAGTGTCAAAGGTGCTTGCCAACCCCAATAGCAAATATCATCCGAATGGGATCGTCTATATATGTGATAGCACACAGCTAGACAAGCAGCTACTTCTACTTACACAGATTTTAGAATTAAAAATACCTTGTATCCTTGCGCTAAATATGTCTGACTTAATGGATAAAGGACGAATGAAGATTGATGCTGATTTACTCTCCTCTAAGCTAGACCTGGTAGTCCATAAGATTAGTAGTAAAACTGGTGAAGGCATAGAAGCATTGAAACAAGAGATGGACGCATTGTGCCAAAATCCTGAAAAGTATATTTCAAAATCTCAATTTTTCAAACCTCAAAAGACATTACAGAAATCAATAGCACTTATAAAAAAGAGTACTGGTTTCGAAAATGACTATCAAAATATTTTGGTAGCTCATCATTATAAATCATATAATTTCATCAGTGCAGCAGATAGAATCAATATTGGACAACAATTGACCAATTCAGGATTCAATTCTTTAGATTATCAAGTCAAAGAAACAATGGGAAGATTCGACAGCTTTCAGCCTATTGTACAAAAAGTGATGACTTCTGATGAGAATCCTAATAACACTTCTGCGAAGATCGACGAATATTTGGCGCATCCCATTATTGGATCTGCCATTTTCTTTGTAATAATGTTGTTAATGTTTCAAGCCATTTTTGCTTGGTCAGGACTTCCTATGGATGGTATAGAGTATCTATTTGGAGCGCTTGGAGGAGCCGTAGAAAGTGTTTTGCCAGACTCTTGTTTTCGATCTTTACTTACGGAAGGAATTATAGCTGGTTTAGGTGGTGTTTTGATTTTTATACCGCAGATAGCCATTTTATTCTTTTTGATTTCTATACTAGAGCAATCTGGATACATGGCAAGAGTGGTTTATCTATTTGATAAATTTATGCAGCGCTTTGGCATGAATGGTAAAAGTTTGATTGCGCTTGTGTCCAGTACTGCCTGTGCTATCCCAGCAGTCATGTCGACGCGGACCATCCCCAATTGGAAAGAAAGAATAATTACTATTATGGTGGCTCCTTTGGTGAGCTGCAGCGCTAGGATTCCTGTTTATGTTATTCTTATTGCTTTGGTAGTACCTACGACCACTGTGCTAGGTTTTTTCAATCTACAAGGACTCGTTTTTTTCGGTTTGTATGGATTGGGCATATTAGCAGCGCTGCTTTCAGCATTAGCATTTAAGTTTATACTAAAGTCAGAAGAACGAAGCTTCTTAATGCTAGAACTGCCGGACTACAAGTTGCCTTCTTTACGCAACGTCTTGTCAGTGGTCAAGGATAAAGTATTCACTTTTGTTTGGGAGGCTGGTCGAATCATCATGGTTATTTCTATTATACTATGGTTTTTGTGTAGCTACGGCCCTTCTCATAAAATGGCGCAGGTAAAGCAAGACATAGATAAACTTACGCAAGAAAGTAATTTGTCCGCAGAAGAAAGGGCAGATATGCTAGCCTCTAAAAAACTCGAAGTTTCTTACGCGGGACATTTAGGAAAATTTATTGAACCCGTTATCGAACCTCTTGGTTTTGATTGGAAAATAGGTATCGCATTGATTACTTCTTTTGCGGCAAGAGAAGTTTTTGTAGGAACAATGGCTACCATTTATAATGTTGGTAGCTCAGATGATGAGATCACCATCGGAAAGCAGATGGATGCACAAATTAATCCAGCTACGGGTCAAAAGACATTTACCTTCGCAGTGGCAATGAGCCTACTTATTTTCTACGTATTCGCCATGCAGTGCATGAGTACTTTGGCAGTAGTCCGCAAAGAAACCAACTCTTGGAAATGGCCTATGATCCAATTTGTGTTTATGACTTTGTTGGCCTATTTCGGATCAATGCTTACTTATCAAGTATTGTCTTAGAATGAAAATTAAAGCGGTTGCAAATTATAAATTTTATCGGTAGCCTTTTTAAGCGTGGTTGGACAAGGGGTAGAAGTGGTACCGATTTTTCATCGGTATGAACGGATGACCCGGTCATGATTATGCGTAGGCTTTGCAGCAGAAGGATCATGATGGCCCCAAAAAAAACAAGTCTTAATGCTACCTAAAGTTTGTTAATTTCTAATTAATTTTGTGAACGTTCAAAAAGATAAATAATGAAAATAAATATTCAAAAACAAGTAAAAGACTATCATTTTACAGCAAATAATGGACAAGTTGAAGTAGCAGTTTGCGGGTCTGAAAAATTGGTAGATGATCCAGTTGGTTTTCGTCCGACACAATTGGTTTTGGTAGGTCTCGGTGGCTGTATGTCTATCGATGTATTGAGCATATTAGAAAAGTCTAAACAGTCGGTTAAAGACTTTGATGTAGAGGTGAGTGGAAATAGACGAGAGGAGGTTCCTGGTTTGTTTGAAAATATTCTGATTACAATCAACGTCACTGGTGAGGTGAAAGAGAATAAGTTGCAACAGGCCATTCGTTTGTCAGAAGAAAAATATTGTACTGTATTTAAAATAGTAGAAAAAACAGCCAACATAAAAACGACTTACATTCTCAATGGTACGCCCGCAGCAGAAGCATTTTAAAAATAAATATGAACCCAGATTTTCTGCGCAGCATATGCTAATAAATATAAAAAAATGATACCTAAAAATAGTTTTCTTATTTTCTTGATTTTTGTCATGTGTATGCTCGCTTGTCCACAGCATAGCGCTGCACAGTTGAGTAGTAACCCGAAAGCTAGAATAAATAATCCACTCGGATTTAATCCTTTGAATTTGCATTTTGGACGTGGTGCCTTGTACGTTAGTTTGTTGACGGGAGCAGCTTATTATATCAATAGAAAAAATAAAGAGGTTGAAGATAAGCGCTTGTCATTTTATCTTGAGAGCGGGACGATGTGGTCCTATGAATATCCATTCACTTTGATACCTGAGACTAACTTAGGGTTCAATTACAAGGTGCTGAAGTGGCTAAGCTATGGAGCGGACATGGGGATCTATCATCCGCGTGATGAGTTTAATCAGTCCACGGGATTGTCGATGCTGCGTATCTTCAATAGATTTTATTTTAAAGATACAGACAAGTGGAGATTGTGGTTTGAGTCGGGTGTGGGTGTGGTATATTTTACTAAGATTTTTCCGGTAGCTAATGACAGGGAAGAGCGCTTCGGTACCAACTGGAATGGTGTAGTGAAGTACGGAATGGCCGCGGAGTATAATGTCAATCCCAGTTTGGCTGTACTACTTGGAGTACGCCATTTACATTTTTCGAATGCAGATGTTTACGGTAAACCACGAAATCCTTCCTCTGATAGTCACGGTATATTTTTGGGGGTCACGTACAACCCGCGCCTAGATTCCAGTCAGCAACAAAAAGTAAAATGAAGTTCAAAGCAAAACTAGAACAATTAGATTCTTCTGTTTGGGGACAACATATCATTGTTCCTGATAGAGTTGCTAAAAAACTAATTGCAGAGGCAAAAGATAAACGTGTGATCTGTAGTGTCAATGGTCAATTTTCGTTTCATGCAGCGCTTATGCCTAAGGGAGGCGGCATCTATTTTGTAAATTTTAGCAAACAAAATTCAAAGAAATTTGGCTTGATAGAAGGAGAGTTGCTAAATATTGAACTCGTGAAAGATGAAAGTAAATATGGTATTCCGATGCCGGATGAGTTTCAAGAACTATTGTATCAGGATGAAGAAGGCAATGATTTGTTTCACGCCTTGACTCCCGGCAAACAAAGATCTCTCTTGCATATTATCGGTACTGTAAAGAGCCCTGATATCCGAATTAGAAAAGGCTTGATTATGCTCAACCATCTTAGGTCAAATAAAGGGAAGCTAGATTTTCGTCAACTTAACCAGGATTTTAAAATCTACAAGGATACAGACTTCGGATTCTAGGGCTAGGAGATGGGATGGAGCAAAAAAAAATGTGCAATATCCTTTCTGACATTGCACATTCAATAAACTAATTTTTTTTCAGCAGACTATTTTAGAGCATTTGTAATTTCTTCTACTGAAGCACGTTCTCTATAATTGACATTGTAATCTACCCAAGAGATCTTTCCTTTCTTATCGATCACATAGGTAGCCGGGATAGGTAAAAATGATTCTTCAGAATTGTTGAATTCATTAATCGGAGTTTTTACATGTCTGTGTATAATGTGCTGATAAGATTCACTCACTTCATATAATACTTTGTAGTCGCTCAATATGCTAAGGCTAGAGTCAGAGATAACGCTAAAACTAAGCTCATTTTTATCAGATGTCTTTTTTGCATATTCATTACTTTCCGTGGTAATAGCTACCACCTTTGCACCTTTATCTGTAATGCTTGAAAGTTGAGACTGTAAGTTGCTTAAGTGTTTGTTGCACAGTTCACACCAGTATCCTCTATAAAAAATAACAACTACTTCTCCCTCTTTTAGTAGCTCTGCTAAGTCTACAGTATTTCCATTTTGGTCAACGCCTCTAAAGTTTGGCGCTTCTTCTCCAACACTTAAACCGCCAAGCTGATTTTTTTCAGACATAGAAATACCGAGCTTGTCTAATTTCTTTTTTTCTTCATTTTTTCGAATAGCCTCTTCCATGACTTGTTTTTCAAGTACGGCTTTTGCTTTGTCATTTCCATGCATAGCATTGACTTTGGTTTCAGTATTGGCAGGAGCGTTTGCAGGTTGAGTAGTTTGTGCAAAAAGGGACCCTCCCATCATGCAAATAAGTGCGATTACAAATCTCATAATTATTCTTAAGTGTTTTAAAGTTCGTTAATGCTTAAGAACGTTTATGCGGGAAAATTAGTTTTCTCTAGCTCTATTATTTGAGCTTAAAGAAAAGGCTTAGTTTTTTGATGTAGATAAGAATTGTACAAGCAGTGGTTTATATATGTAAAAAGGTTTACATGTAAATTGAAATTATATTAAGAACAATCCATTTTCATATATGAGTTCATCATCTGCAAAGATTTGACCTCCATTTTTCATTTCTGTTATCATATCCCAGTGTACACTAGACTCGTTTTTGCCTCCACACTGCAGGTAGGATTGGCCAATTGCCATGTGAACTGTGCCTCCTATTTTTTCATCAAACAAGATGTTATTTGTCATTTGTTGGATATTGTAGTTCGTGCCGATGGCTGCCTCTCCAAAGCGTCTAGTTCCTTCTATAGCAAAAATTTCATCTAAGAAATCAGCACCTCTTTTGGCTTCCCATTTTTCAATATATCCATCCTTGACGTAGAGCGTTACTCCTTCGACGTCTCTACCAAAATAGGCACCTGGATAAGAAAAGTGAATTTTTCCTTGCACGGAGTTTTCCACTGGAGAGGTGTATACTTCTCCAGAAGGCATGTTGGTTTGTCCATCAGAATTGATCCATGTACGCCCCTTGGTATTGAAACGAATGTCAATGCCATCTCCTTTGTAGTGAATATTTTCAGTAGTGTTGAGATGGTCAACGATTCTTTGTTGTTCCTGGCTTAATTTTTTCCACTCGGCACTCGGATTTTCTGCATATAAGTTGCAGGCTCCAAAAACAAATTCTTGATATTCGTCTAGCGACATGCCGGCGGCTTGTGCAGAAGCTTCGGTTGGATATTGACAAAGGCTACGCTTCAGTTCTCGCGTGGCCGTTCTTTTGAAATAGGTATCATTTATTGCTTTCGTAGCGGCTTGATTTATCTTTACTTTCGCTGGATCATTATTTTGATCTTCTTTCAGATTATGAGGTGCTCTGATATATAGGTAAGCATCAAAAGTTTCCATGGCATGTTTGCGCAGGAAGGGTTCTTGCTGGAGTTGCTTTTCATTAGCGTGGTCAAAGAACATCTTACCTTTGCCACTAAAACCCATATCTACCTCAAACTGATATGCACCTGCTTTCAAAGCTTCTGCGTAAAGCGCCTTTACCAAAGGCTCCGCCAGGGTAGTGGTTCGGATATAAAATTTATCTCCTTCTTTTATCTCTAGGCAATAGTTAACTAAAAGGTGTGCATACTTTTGTAGCAAGCTCATACTGTTGGGTTTAAAATTCAGCAATGATGTAAACTTAAAAATTTATCAGAACAAATGAAGTGGAATATCTGGTCTAAAGCAATTTATAGCTTTTATTGAACGGCACGGAAAAAATTACTTTTTGCGTTCTGTGACAAACTTTACTAGCTCTTCTAGTGAGGTCTTGGATGGGCTATCTGGAAAAGTGTGTAGAATTTCAAAAGCACGGTTTCGATAGTCGTACATGGCTTTCTTGGCATACTCGATACCACCACTGCCTTGTACAAAGGCGATCACCTCATCGACTTTCTTCTTGTTGGTATTGTGATTTTTGATGATATTGATAATGCGTCTTTTGGTAGTCCAACTAGCTTTATCGAGCGCGTATATCAAGGGCAAAGTCATCTTTTTTTCTTTGATGTCTATACCAAGTGGTTTCCCAATATCATCTTCGCCAAAGTCAAATAGATCATCTTTGATCTGAAAAGATATACCTATATATTCTCCAAAAGTTTTTATTTTTTGGATAGTAGCTTTATCCTGAGTAGTAGAGGCTGCACCAGCGGCACAGGCCGCGGATATTAAGGAAGCCGTCTTGCCCTTTATAATGTCGTAATATATATCTTCTTTTATATCTAGTCGTCGTGCCTTTTCTATCTGCAGGAGTTCTCCTTCACTCATCGCTTTGACGGCTTCGGATACAATTTTTAGTAATTGAAACTCCTCATTATCTACTGCCAGCAAGAGTCCTTTAGATAGCAAATAATCTCCACATAAGACAGCAATCTTATTTTTCCACAATGCATTGATGGAGAAGAAGCCTCTTCTCTTGTTGGCATCATCTACAACATCATCATGCACTAAAGTGGCCGTATGTAGAATTTCTACCAGAGAAGCTGCATGATAGGTGGATTCTGATACATTACCACAAACTTTTGCACACAGAAAAACAAACATGGGGCGAATCTGCTTACCTTTGCGTTTTACTATATAATAGGTGATTTTTTCAAGAAGGGGCACTGGAGAACTCATTGCTTCCTTGAACTTGCCTTGAAAAGCATTCAGTTCTTCAACTATTGGTGATTTAATGTTGTCCAAGGATTGAACCATAATTAAGTACTTTTGCTATTTAAAGCAGCCTTTTTAATTGTTGCACAAGATAGGTAGATTATAATTATATACTAACTAATGAACACTAAGAAGAACCATATTGTTGAGCCTGCCCACTCTAAGCGATTTTTGATGGATTTTAGGATACCACAGGGGCAAACCAAACATCCTTTAGTGATATTTGTTCATGGTATAAAGGGTTTTAAAGGCTGGGGAACTTGGGATCTTTTAGGGGATTGTATAGCCAACAACGGCCATATTTTCGCAAAATTTAACTTTTCTCATAACGGAACAACGCTTGAAAAGCCTGATGATTTTGAAGATTTAGAGTCATTTGGGCGTAATAACTATATGTTGGAGCTAGAAGATCTTGACGCCATGATTAATCATTGTACCAGCCATGCTGAAATCACGGAGCATTGGAATGGCAAAAATATTGCTTTGATAGGGCATAGCCGAGGAGGCCCGATTTGCCTAGTAAAAGCAGCCCATGATCCTCGAATCACAAAATTAGTAACCTGGGCCTCGGTAGCTACTTTTGATTATGCGTGGCAAGATGAAAAGGTGCTCACCGATTGGAAAGAAAACGGAGTGATGTATAGGATCAACTCCAGAACAAAATTGGCGATGCCGCTGTACTACCAACTGTATGAAAATTATCTTCAGAATAAAGATATCTTGAATACAGAAAAAGCAGCCAAGGATCTGAGTATTCCTTGGTTGATTATCCATGGTACAGAAGATACAGCTGTAACAGATGAGGCTGCCAAGAAATTACTAACTTGGAGTACCAACGCCGATATAGCCCTGATAGCAGGGGCCGATCATACTTTTGGAGGAAAACATCCGTACACGCTAGAATCGCTTCCTCCACATAGTGAGTCTCTAGTAGAGAAGACAATTGAATTTTTGAATCGATAATAAGAATACTTCAATCTAAGTAGGAGTTCATTATGGAAACTATTGGACTCAAGGATTAAAACTAAAATAATTTTATGGGTAATGAGTGGACATTAGGGGAGAAGAAAAGTAGTCTCAAAAAAGAACAAGAATACGCAGTTATAGTAGGTCTGATAACACCAGGTACTACGGTGGAACAAAACGCTGAATATTTGGATGAGTTAGAGTTTTTGGCCTTGACCGCTGGAGCTGTTTCCAAAAAACGCTTTACGCAAAAGTTGTCTCATCCAGATAAGCGATATTTTGTGGGGAAGGGAAAGATGGAAGAAATAAAGGAGTATGTAGAACTGAACGAAGATGTCAATATGGTCATTTTTGATGATGATTTGACAGGCAAGCAAGTCAGTGTACTAGAGGAAGAAATGAAGGTTAAAATAATTGATCGGTCTACGCTTATCCTTGATATTTTTGCCAATAGAGCACAGACAGCGCAATCTAAAACCCAAGTAGAATTGGCGCAAATGCAATACATGCTGCCAAGACTGCGAGGACTTTGGACACACTTAGAAAGACAAAAAGGGGGTATCGGGATGCGTGGTCCTGGGGAAAAAGAAATAGAAACGGATAGACGTATCGTTAGGGATAAAATTACCCTGCTCAAAGCCAAGCTCGATAAGATAGATATACAAAATGCTACCCGCCGAAAAAATAGAGGCTCTTTAATAAGAGTAGCCTTGGTAGGGTATACTAATGTAGGCAAATCTACCTTGATGAATATATTGAGCAAATCTGAAGTTTTTGCGGAGGATAAACTGTTTGCTACTTTGGATACCACGGTACGCAAGGTCGTCTTGGGAACTATGCCGTTTTTGCTATCTGACACGGTAGGATTTATTCGCAAACTACCGCATCACTTGATAGAAAGTTTTAAGTCTACTTTAGATGAGGTGCGAGAGGCAGATGTGATTCTACACGTAGTAGACATAGCTCATCCTCAGTACGAAGATCATATCGCTTCAGTAACTAGGACACTAAAAGATCTAGATGCTTTATCCAAACCGACTTTAATGGTGTATAACAAAATAGATCTTTACAAAGAGAAATACTTTGATGCCTACTTAGAAGAAGAAACTAAAAAGGAAATACTGACTGAGCTCAAAGAGAATCTGGTAAACAATTATGAACATGAAGCTATTTTTGTTTCTGCCATTAAAAAGGAAAATATCAATGATCTCCGGGAGCATATCAAAGTATTGGTAGAAGGACAATACGAAATACGCTACCCTTATCAAACCAAAACCTGGTAGATATATTTATTACTTGTAAACAGGATACATAAAAAAAGAGCTGGTCATTTTTGACCAGCTCTTTTTTTGTTAGTGATGCTGAATATTTATAGCAAATTTTATGGTAATAATACTGCATCTATGGCATGTACTACACCATTGGTTCCTTGGACATTGGTTAGAATAATATTTACAGTTTGACCACTTGTCGTGTTAATTGCTGGATCATTGGACAAGTCGATCTCAAAGGTATCTTCACTAAAGGCAGTAATGGTTTGCCCATCAGATAGCATATCAGATTGAACGTTCGCACCACTTATCACGTGATAGGACAATACAGTTTCTAAAGTAGCCGCTGGGATGTCGTTTAGAGAATTCCACTGGATATTAGAATCCAATAATGCTTGAAAAGCCGCATCCGTTGGTGCAAAGACTGTAAATGGCCCTGTCCCTGAAAGGATACTTACAAAATCTACAGACAAATCTGATCTAGTCAAAGCAGCTACTAAGGAAGAAAACCCTGCATTATTCAGTGCATGATTGACTACTGAAGGTGGTAGCATAACCTCATCAATAATATGAACAATACCATTGCTAGCCTCTACATCTGTAGTGACAGGGTTGGCTGAACCGTTAAACAATACCCCACCAGTCACGTCAATTTGTAGTGAAATTTGTTCGCTATTTGGGCCCGTTGATGCTGTCGTGACATATGAGTCGGAAAGATCACTAGAAGGAACTTCAGCGCCTAGAACGTGGAATAACAAAACATTGGAAAGGGTGGTGTTATCAATGTCTTGTAGAGAGTTCCAAGCTGGATTTGAATCAAGCAATTCTTGAAAGGCATCATTTGTGGGGGCAAGCACGGTGAATGGACCGTTCTGATTAAGCGTGGCATCTAATCCAGTCTGCTCTAAAGCTTCTGTGAGTAGACTTAAATTACCTGTCGCGCTAGCTGTTTCTGATATAGATACTGGTTCATTTGACGAGTCATCGCTATCGTCATCCCCGCAGGAAGTGAGACTTATAGCTCCAACAAGTAACATAAAATAAAAAAAGGATTGCAAATTTTTCATACGATTCATAAGTTTTAGTTTTTAAAAATTGAACGTAAGCTTAACATGATATTTGTAGATAATGTTTATTTGAATACAGTCAAAATGTTGGTGTCAGTGGTAAATCATACATTCAATTCTAGTCTATCAAGCTCCGAAAACACTTTGGTCGATTATTTTAAGCAGTTTATAGAATTACTATCCAATGGAAGGTACTATGTATTGCATAATACCCTCGAGTAGTCTATATTTGTAGTATGAATATGAATACAAAGAAAAATCCTATGGCCTCTATGAAGGCTCAAATGCGAAAAGGTATCCTAGAAATGTGCATCCTTTCCATCATTGCAAAGGAAGAGATATACACTTCAGATATTTTGATCAAATTGAAAGAGGCAGAACTCATAGTGGTGGAAGGTACACTGTATCCACTATTGACCAGGCTCAAAAATGCAGGCATGTTGGCCTACACTTGGAGAGAGTCCAACAGCGGGCCACCAAGAAAATATTTTTCAATTACAGATGAAGGATCTGAGTTTCTGACAGAATTAAAGGCCTCCTGGAAACAATTGAATAAATCAGTAAGCAAATCAATGAAATAAATCTAGCCTAGGCTTCAAAATATTACGACTACGAATACTAAATCTTAAAAAATGAATGATATAAAAAATATAAACTTAGGCGGAGTACCTTTTGCTATTGATATGAATGCCTACTACGCGCTTGAAGATTATCTGACAGATATAGAAAATCACTTTTCAAATGCAAACGGCGCTCAAGAAATAGTGAAAGACATTGAATCTCGAATCGCGGAAATATTTAAAGAAAGACCAGATGCTTTAGAAGTCGTTGCACTAAAAGATGTACATGAAGCCATTGCAGTTATGGGTACACCTGAGGATTTTGGGGCGGAGAGCAGTGATGATGAGAAGTACGATGACATACCAGAAACGGAGTGGATTTTTGGAAAAAAAATGATGCGCGACGAAGAGAACGCACTTATCGGAGGAGTTTGTTCTGGCCTCTCCGCTTATCTAGGGATTGATGATCCGATTTGGGTTCGTCTAGGTATGGCAGGCTTGATTTTAGGTATGGGAGTAGGTTTTGGTTTATACATCATCCTTTGGGTAGTTATGCCAGCGGCAAAGACTGCGTCCGATAGACTAGCCATGAGAGGAGATGATATCAACGTAGAGAATATTTCAAAAGAGATGGAACGCGGCATGGAAACACTAACCGAATCTATGAATAAATTTGGAGAGAAAGTTACTGAGTTTGGAGACAAGTTCACTAAGAAAGGCTAAGATCTGTCGAGTCATTTCGTTGTGACGCTACCTACCGTCAGGCAGACAGGTCGATAGCTAACCAAGTGGCACAAATAGGAGAGGGACGAAGTATCAATATATTTCGTCCCTCTTCCTATTTGTATCCAGTCAAATACATATTTTCCGAAATCGTTAACTTTGCCTAGACACTTAAAGGATAAAGATGAATAAGACTTTTATAGGAGTGAGCATTCTATTTTTGCTAGGCTCTTTTATATTGAATACCCAATTGAGTACGGCAGGGCATCGTGTGAAAAATCAAAAAGAAAAGTATGCCGATGTTTTAAATTTTAAAGCTAGATTTTTAGATCCGGGAGAATGGACGGGGGATACTGCGGAGAGAGATAAATTGGCCAAGGCAAATGTCTATGCTGAAAAAGCGATTGCTTATCAGGGGCAAAGTAATTTGTATATGGGGATAGCCTTGAGCACGTACTTGATCTATCTTTTATTTACTTTTTTCTTTGCTCGGTCAAAGCCGGATCAAGGCATTCTGCCATTTGGGATCACAGTGCTGGCCTTGGCCTGTCTACATATAGGGCTGACGTACCCAATGTTGGAGATTACCGCATTGGAGCGTAACCTTGATATAGGTGCCTTACCGATAAAAACCAACGTTATGGGTTTTAGTGTAGACTTAAATATTGAACAAGTATTTAGAGGAGACATGATTTTCTATTATCAGAGTAAGTCTGTGCTAGAATTAGTAGGTACCTTGTTCGAGCAAAAAAATTGGGTAGTGGCGATTTCTATTCTCAGTTTTAGTATTTTATTTCCTTTACTAAAATTGATTTTCACTTGTCTGATGTTATTTGCTGGACGAGCAGGCAATTCCAGTATAGGGCATTTCTTCGTCCGGTATGCTGGCAAATGGTCCATGGCAGATGTCTTTGTAGTAGCCGTATTTTTAGCCTATCTGGCATTTAGTAATATGCAAGTAGGGATCACAACAGAAAGTAATGTCTTGGCTGGGCTGTACTTTTTTCTCGGATATTGTCTTTTATCTATCTTAAGCAGTCATTTGATATTAAAGAAAAAGAATTTTTCCTAGCTTTAGGATGATACTACTAGATATTCTAGATAGGAGGTAGCAACATATTCATAAGCCCATCAGGGCTATGATTTATTTGCGAGTACAATAAAAAAAGCTGAAAGCGTAATCGAGATTACATGTCACCCAGAATACCGATAACAAAATTTATAGTAGCCACTATTCTATTGATTAGTCTTGGGACTTGTACAATATGGAAAGATAAGATCGGCAGTGGAGCTGACTGTAAGAAAGAGTCGCTCAGAAAATTAAAAAAACTTAAGAGATATTTTCAATCCACTGAAGATGGTGTGTACACCTACCTTCATGAGGAAGTCCCCGTTCCTAAAGGTTTCGAGACCATCTTCTGGGAAAGAAAAATTGGCAGAGAGTACGCTGTCTCTATCCAGATAACAGATACATTGGAAATGCAGTTTTTACAATTGCCCCTTTCCTTGCAGGATATAATCTATGGAGATTGTGATGCAGCGGTACTCAAGGAGGAATTGATTAGCCATCTGGGACCACCGACTTATATCTCGAAATCTATGCTCCCACATGCTAAGCAATCTTTTGTGTATAGCTTCAATAAGCCAAGGCAGCGGAGTTGTTTTCATGGAGAATATATGGGAAACGTAGCCTACCAAGATTGTCTTTCTATTATACTAGATGTAGATAACAAAGGTAGAGTTGTAGAATTGAACACCAGTTCTTTTCAAGTGGGTCAATAGATATCTTGCTTTCCGATACCTTTACTGCAGGTAGACTTTTTTTTGCGAGAGGGATAGGAAGGGCTGACGCGATAGCGGCAGGTCCCGATTATTTTCCAACTAGCCAAAGTAAAGTGGTAATAGATTAGGTGTCTTAATAAGCCATCGGGACGGAAACGAATGTGGACCCCTGGAAAGCCTGGTATCCGATTTTCTTCTATCGGATGCTCGCCCAAATTATTACCATCTACGAGGCTAATAATTTTCATTATTCAAAAAATCCTAGGCTCGAAATATAAATTTTTATCTTCGTGATATGAAAATACATTTTATCGCGATTGGAGGGAGTATTATGCATCAATTAGCGCTACAGCTGCTCGCTCAGGGGCATGAAGTCTCGGGCTCGGATGACACAATTTTTGATCCTGCCTTATCCAATCTCAAGGCAGCCAATATATGCCCGGCGGAGTATGGTTGGTTTCCAGAAAAAATAACCGAAGACTTGGATATGGTTGTCTTAGGGAAGCATGCGCATGCGGATAATGCGGAGCTTGCTAAAGCAAGGTCGCTAGACATTAAGGTGGTTACTTTTCCAGAACTTATTTATACGTACAGTCAAGATAAGACGCGCATTGTTGTGGGTGGGTCGCATGGTAAAACGACTACGACATCAATCATCGTGCATACTTTATTGCAGAATGATTTGGAAACAGACTTCATGGTTGGCGCAAAGATTGAGGGGGTCAAAGGATCAGTCAGGCTAACGGAGTTTGCACCGTATATGGTCATAGAAGGGGATGAGTATCCTACCTCTGCTGAAGATCTACGACCTAAGTTGGTACACTATCATCCGAATATTGCCATCCTGACTGGAGTGGCTTGGGATCATATGAATGTGTTTCCGACTTATGAGATATATAGAAAAGTGTTTGCAGATTATATAGCTTCCCTTTCGGAGGATGCACACTTAGTATATTTTGCAGGAGATGCAGAACTGCCTTCTCTAGTGAAAGAATTTGCGAAATGTAAGTCCTATCCTTATAATGCATTGCGCTCTAAAATTGAATCTGAAAATTATTATTTGTTGGATGAGGAAGATAAGCCCTATCCATGTTCATTATATGGGGAGCACAATCTGCAGAATCTAGCAGCGGCCAAAAAAGTATGGGAAATACTTGGCAAGGATAGTACAGGATTTTATGCGGCGGCGGCAAAGTTTGGAGGCGCGGCCAAACGCTTGCAGTATTTGGCAGATCGAGAGGGCTACACCGTGATCAAAGATTATGCGCATTCCCCATCAAAAGTGAAAGCGGCAGTAGCTGCAGTGCGAGAAAAATACGCAACTCGAAAATTGGTAGTCGTGTGCGAGCTACATACCTATAGTAGTCTCAACATAGATTTTATACCACAGTACAAAGATAGTTTGAAGCCAGCGGATACGGCAATAGTGCATTACGATCCAGAGGCGATGAAGATAAAGCGAATGCCTGCGCTTCCAGCAAATGCTGTTC
>CAKZVJ010000284.1 GCA_937923345.1 uncultured Saprospiraceae bacterium | reverse complement strand
GCAAAAAATGAACTATTTTGGATGAGATTTTTTATTCTCGAAATTCAGTGATGCCTGAGCATCAGTGGATTGAGAAAATGAAAAATATCGCCAAAAGAGTCATTTTGTGGTTTCGTGACTTTTCGGAGCGGACTCAATTATGAATGGTGAATTATGAACTATCGCTTCTTCATGGATTCTCGGTAGTTCTCAAAGATTCATTTATTGTTTGATTTTTCGTTATTGTATAGTTATGAGTGGCTCTTTTGACTTTTTTTGGGCGTCCGAGCGGGCTATGCAGGGGTGCGCCTATCGGCTACCGTCCTTTGGACATCCCGACTGACGTCGGTATCCCCTACTATCCCTGACGCGTAAAGCATAAATTAATAGTTAAAAAATTTCCTAAAAAATCATGCATTGTGTCATTTCGTTTAGAGAACGGTAGGTGCAAGGCGGTAACTTAGCCTGAATAGGTTAAAAAAGCAAATTATACAATTCAAAGGAAACTTTTATTATATAGGCATTGTATTGATTGTAGTAAGTCTATACATTAATTTTTTGGGAATGTCAAGTCGGTGCAGTTTTTGCAGCAACATTATCACACGAATTAACGTATTTAATAGACAATTTTAACCATAAATCTCAGTACATATGCGGCAGCTAAAGATAACGAACAAGATTACGTCGAGGGAAAGCCTTGCCTTAGACAAATATCTTAATGACATAGGAAAAATAACTATGCTTAATGCAGATGAGGAGGCCGAAATGGCACGTCGTATCAGACAGGGGGACAATGATGCCCTAGAACGATTGACCGAAGCCAATCTCCGGTTTGTAGTTTCCGTTGCAAAACAATATCAAAATCAAGGTCTTAGTTTGAGTGATTTGATCAACGAAGGAAATGTGGGCTTAATGAAAGCAGCTACCCGATTTGATGAAACAAAAGGATTCAAATTTATCTCTTATGCAGTTTGGTGGATTAGACAATCTATCTTACAAGCCATAGTAGAATACTCTAGAATAGTAAGATTGCCACTTAACAAAGTAGGCTCTTACAACAAAGTGAATGAAGCTTTCTTGAATTTCGTTCAGCAGTTTGAGCGGGAGCCTTCTCATGAAGAGCTAGGAGAACTTTTGGATATGACGCCAAAGGAAATCTCTACGATGATCAAAGGAAATAGTCGCCACTTATCTGTAGATGCACCCATCAGTGGAGAAGCAGGAGATGCAACGATGTTGGACTTGATTTCGAAGGGAGAAGAGCAAAGCCCTGATATCAATCTCATGGAGCAATCCTTAAAGGATGAAGTAGATCATGGTTTAGCGATATTGTCTCCAAGAGAGGTAGATGTAATTTGTTCTTATTATGGTCTGAAGGGGCACAAATCCCTAACGCTAGAAGAAATAGGAGAGATGTATGGCTTGACCAGAGAAAGAGTGCGCCAGATCAAAGAGCGTGCGATCAGACGCTTAAGAAAATCATACAATAGCAATCAGCTAAAGTCCTATCTAGGATAAATGCAATTGTACTAAAAGATATCTTATTGAAAGACTGGAATTTATTCCAGTCTTTTTTTTTATACAAAGGTATAAGAACAAACTTTAAGCAACTGACAACCAATGTAGAGTAATTTCAAAAGAAGAGGCTTATAAAGTGTTTGCTTAACTCAGTTGTATAATTTTTCAGAAATTAGTTGACCATTCTTGTTATTTACATAGGGTATAGCGTAATTTGGGTAAAATTGAAACGAAACGAATAAATGGCTTTTTCACCATTCAAAATTTTAGATTACTTCACCTTTGGGAAGAACAGAGTAGCTCAAGAGAAAGAAAACCTTTTGGAGATAGTGCACAGCTTGTCAGGGGACCTCATCCCATGGTCAAAAAAGGATGCCGAGTTACTCTCATTTGGTACCACTGAAAAGAAAATATACAAAGGGGATAGTGCCAAAGGAATATTCGTGTCCATTTATGATGAACCTATGATGGCCTTCGCCACCAAAGAATTTAATCGCGCCAAACTCACGAAGATGACCATGGCGCATACCAGAAATCATAAGTTTTTCTATCTCGAGACCCCAAAGTCTATTCAGTGCTACTTCAATGACCAGCAGATAGGATTCATGAAGGAAGGCTTTATGTTTTATAGTATGAAAAAACGCCTAGCGGGTCGCATCAATAGCGGTGGCCATGACAGTTACAGCGCGGTAATCTACAAAGACGCGGAGCTGGGGCTAATCAATCCGCTTTCTTTCGATTCCCCCTTCTCTAAAAGAGTTTTTGACCTCATTAACGACAAATTAACAACGGAAGGGGAAATTATTCTCATGTGTATGACGTTTTATTATCTGATAGATAAGTTAATCGAGTCTTAGTTCGTTAAAGACATAAAATACAAAACATGCAAAAGTATCTCGTCTTATTGGTTTTCCTTTTTGGAGTTCAATTGATGATAGCGCAGAGTGATGACACGCAAGATATGCCTCAGCCTGCCAACCCCTTTGATGAATTGCTTCAACAGTTTGATTTAAATGACTTCGGCAGTGGAATCTTTATGGATACAATGATTGTCAAGCAGTTTGGTGATTTAGGATTAAGTAATTCAGATCTCGAAGAATCAATGCAGGAGATGATGAAAATGTTTGAGCAACAGTTTCAGGATTTGAACTTTGGCGATATGCAGGATTTGAATAAGCTTTTTGAAGGCTTCGATTTAGAAGGTTTTCCACCAATTCAAGACCTGGATACCCCATCTGACTCCGATAATAGCCATGAAAACACTAAAAAAAGCACCAAAAAGAAGCGTACAACCTACAAATTGTAGCCATCTTCGTATCTCTTGATGATCCAATTTTGTAGTAAAAGGCTGTTAATCAATACTGTATGATTTATATAGCATTTGATGATGAAAAAGACAACCATTTTGCTAAATTGCGGTTCAATATCTAACAAACAGCTACAGATATGAGTGTTTTTGATCAAGCAAGGGTTATAATATATCGAGTAAATAAGAAGGGTTTAGAGATTTTTCTAGAACTTGATGAAGACTCTAAGACACCAAAGTATAAAGTACCACCTGGTTTACTAAAATACCCTTCTTCAGACAAATTTAAAGACGGCATTATCGAATTAGATCCAATCCAGAATAAAGATGGTTCTTTTCAGAAGGTTTGCGCGGTGGAAGCCGACTGGCATGAAATACCTTCTGTGCGAGCGATGATTAAGCAAGACATCAAGTTGGTCAAAAATGCTGTGAAAAACACCATTCCTGGTATTGAAGGTTGTGGTTATGTTGAAATCAAAGACACCTTGAAGAAGATCATGCCCAACGAATACGCGGCACTTAAAGAACTCAAGGACGTTTTGATCGAAAAGAATCAGTCTAAGTACATCTAGATCCCTTTAGTTTACAGTCTCTTTTATATGCTATCCTAATATCTCAATACAATATTGAGCTTCATATTCATGCTTGTACGGAAAAATCTAAGGGAGCAGTCTGTATCCTTCTCTAATTTAGGGATATTCAGAAGTAAGAGCAGAACCCCGGCAGAGCTTGCCCCGATTTTTTTCGGGGGGTGATAATACTATAGCCCAGGGTGGCAACCCTGGGAATTAACGAGGCAAGAACCAATTTGGCGTGATTTTCTTTTAAAAATCATGACAAATTGAGTCTAAGAATCACCCCGTTTTTAAAGCAATAGTATTAAAAATGGTGTGATCATTTAGAGATCTTAAGAGGTAGATTGTTTTATCTCAACGAAATATGATATTTCTGAATATTCCTTCCATAAAAATGGGTGAGGGGTAGTAGCTACACGACCAGAGGGAGTGGTCCCGATTTTTTTCTATCGGGACGGGAGCGAACGCGGACTAGCGCATGACCCGACCAAGCAAGCACAAAGCCAATCCTTTTTCTAGGATTGGCTTTGTGCTTGTGCAGGGCACCCCCAAATCAAGCTTCCCTTTATCATTTATGTAGCATGCAAAACACTATTCTTTGAAGTCGTCCCACTTCTTTTCTTTGGGGTCTTTTAGTTTGCCGATACTGTTGGCTACTAGCATCGATACGGTCGCATCGCCTGTCACATTGACGGTAGTTCTGCACATGTCCAATGGTCTATCGACGGCAAATATCAGCGACAATCCTGCCTCTGGTACACCGACTGCACCGAGCACGATCACAAGCATAACCATACCTGCACTCGGTACTGCAGCTGAGCCAATGGACGCTAAGGTTGCCGTCGCTACTATCGTGAGTTGATCCATAATCGTGAGGTCGATATTGAATGCTTGCGCAATAAATACGGCAGCAACCCCTTGATATAAACTCGTGCCATCCATGTTGACCGTAGCCCCGATAGGCAGCACAAAACTGGAAACCTCCTCGTCTACGCCTAAGTGTTCTGTCACGCGCTCCATCGTCACTGGCAGCGTCGCAGCACTCGAACTGGTAGAAAAAGCCAAGAGCTGAGCAGGGGAGATGCCCGCAAAAAAGGAGGCGTAAGAGCGCCCTGTAAACACCTTTACCACCAGCGGGTACAAGCCAAATATCATAATAGCCAATCCTATCAGTACCGTCATAGAGTACTTCAATAAGGCGGTGATCAGTTCGCTACTCGGTGCTTGTACAATGAGGTCTGCCATCAAGGCAAAGACTCCATAAGGGGCAGTCAGCATCACCAAATCAATCATCTTAAGAATGACCTCGTTCAGTCCATCAAAGAATTGTTTGACGGGGGCGGATTTTTCGGGAGCTATCAAAATCAATCCGATACCAAAAAAAATAACAAAGAAAATCACTTGCAGCATATTGCCATTGTCCGCCATGGCACTAAAGATATTGGAGGGCACCAAATCAACCAATGCTTGCAGGGGCCCTTCATCTTTTTGACTCATGGCCATATCTATTTTTCCTTGTGCTTTTCCCTCAAATTCAGATAGCAATCCGATGCGCGTCTCCTCAGATATACTGTTGCCTGGTGCGATGATGTTGACCAGGACCAGCCCGATCGTAACCGCGAAGAGTGTAGTCATAAGATATATCCCGATGGTGCGGCCCCCCATCTTGCTCAATTTGCTTATATCTTTGAGGTCTGATACTCCTTTGATGAGCGAGACAATGATAAGCGGGACAGCGATGAGCTTCAGTAGGTTTATAAATATAGTACCAAAGGGTCTAATATAATCACTCACAAACGCCTGCCAGCCAAAGGAGCTCGCTACCCATCCAAACAAAACCCCCAATGCCATTCCCATGAGTATTTTCCAATGCAACGCTATATTTTTCATTTGTCTTTAGATTGTCTGTGCTAAAAGTACAATTTTCTAGATGATTCATAGCAAGGTTTTTTAGCTTATTTGGGCACGTCTCCACTCGATAAAAATGGCGGTAGAGCCATTTTATCTTCTGGAGTCGGGCTCCTACAGGCTCCGTGTTCACTTCGGTCCCGATGGTTTATTCAGATACCGGTAGCTTACCTTCTTAGTTAGGGTACACTTATTTGATCGGGACTGATCGCTATCGCGCTCACCTTCCATATCCCTCGTGCAACAAGTCTCTATAAAGTTTTGAAATCATAGCAGAGATTAAAGTCTAGGTCAGGTATGCGATATTTTGTCACATAGTCTGTCTTGTTAAAAACTTCGTCTTGAAGTAGGTGTTTTTGACGAGATACATTAATATCAATAGCTCCAATAAGGAGCTTGAATAATTAGATTTTAAAACTAAACAATTAACAATGTTGATTACAAATTCAATTTCATTAATCCAAAGAGTAGTATTGTTGCTTGGCTTTGGCCTATTTCTGTTTTCTGCTGCACATGCACAAAAGATTGACGCCAAGTCTCGCATGCTTTACGACGCACTAGAGGATGTGAATGGTGGCTACAAAAAGTTGGCGAAGAAGAAGGATGTACAATTTATGTACTATTATGATGATAAGGCAAAGGGTATGGATATTTCCATGGAGAAGCACATTTTCGATGGGGAACACTCTTGGGCAGAATACAAGCAGCACCCAGTAAATGTATTGCCAGATATGCAAGGCGTAGCGGTACAAAGTTTAGTGATGAACAAACCAGCCGTTAGTTTAGATGGAAAGAAACTTATGGATGAAGCAGCCTTGGGCGGAGCCGTGTTTTTGAGAAAAGTAAATTTGTATTGGTTCGCTATGATGTATAAGTTGACTGATCCAGGGACCATTAGTGAGTATCAAGGAAAAAAAGAGTATAAAGGTAAGACCTATGATACTGTCAAGTTGACCTATGCAGATGGTGCTACTGGAAAGGCAGCAGATGATCAATATATATTGTACTTCAATCCAGAAACACACTTAGTAGATATGTTTTACTTTTCACTCCCTGCATTTGGAGTCAATGATCCGATCTTGAGGATGGAGTGTGATTATAAAAAAGTAGATGGCATACTACTGTCTACTGTTAGGAGGGCATACGCACCGAATGCAGAAGGAACTTATGGTCAAATAGGAGAGTATACCACAAAGGATATCAAATTCAAGAATAAGTTTTCTAAAGAAGATTTCATGTTTTAGTTAGTCGATCTATTGACTACAATTTAATTAAGTAGAAAGGTACACATGTTTAATGTGTGCCTTTTTTTTGTGCATCTAATCTAAAGTTATATATTGCTCATTGTACTATGTATTGGTTATTGATTCTCTTCGGTCCACAGAAGTAGCAATAATGGGATTTGACCTTGTCACAAGGCTATATAAAATAGGATAGGTATGAAAAAGTTTTTGGATTTTGATTTCTCGCATTTCAAAGGAGATTTATTTGGTGGCATTACTGCCGGTATTGTAGCATTGCCTTTGGCCTTGGCTTTTGGCGTAAGTTCTGGTTTAGGACCTAGCGCAGGATTATACGGGGCTATCTTCATTAGTTTTTTCGCCGCCTTATTTGGAGGAACCAATACACAGATATCAGGACCTACTGCACCTATGACTGCTTTGAGTATGGTGGTTATTGCTGGTATAGTGTCCAGCTACAATGGGGAAGTATCTCAAGCCATGCCTGCTATACTCATGGTTTTTTTCCTGGCGGGTCTATTTCAAGTAGGACTAGGCGTGATGGGCTTGGGTAAATATATTCGTTACATTCCTTATCCTGTGGTCTCGGGATTCATGACGGCTATTGGCGTGATTATTTTATTGACTCAAATCTTACCAGCGATTGGGTACTATCCTAAAGAAGATGTATCCTACGTAAATTCTTTTAAGCCGCAGGCGCAAGAACTCATTTTGAAGAATATGTTGCGCGAGGAAGCCGGAGAGGGAATTCTAGTATTAGAAAACTTCAAGGAAACCATAAAACGTTCTGAATCTATCACGGCTGATCAGATATATGCGGAGTCTCAAACCTTAGCTGGTAAAGAGTCATCTGGAGTCATCGGTGCTTTGAAAGTAATGCCTAAGGCTTTTAGAAATATAAACTACCTTGAAGCCATCTTAGCATTGTGTACTATCCTTATCATTTTTGGGTTTAAGCGAGTTACCACTGCTATTCCGAGTACTTTAGTAGCGCTTGTAGTGATGTCAGGAGTGGCTATTTTATTGGGCCTCGATTATGCCAAGATTCAAGAGATACCTTATGGCTTTCCGTCTCCTAATATACAGATATTTACTGAGTTTGATCTAGCTACTGTAGCGCCATATGTGCTCACGGCGCTCGTGTTAGCGCTCTTAGGTGCGATTGATTCCTTACTTACTTCAGTAGTCGCGGACAATATGACTAAGACGCAGCACAGTCCCAACAAAGAATTAGTGGGACAAGGAATAGGTAATTCAATTGCTGCCATTTTTGGTGGACTGCCTGGAGCTGGAGCTACTATTCGTACGGTGGTTAACATCAATGCTGGCGGAAAAACTAGACTATCTGGTATGATAGCGGGTATTCTATTATTGGTAGTGATGCTGGCTTTTGCCAATATTGCATCCCTGATACCAGCAGCGGTGTTGGCTGGTATTTTGATCACAGTAGGTATCAATGTGATGGACTACAAGGGGCTCAAGGCGATTCCATATATGCCGAAGCCAGAAGTAGTAGTGATGCTTGTCGTGCTTGTCCTTTCTGCCGTTTGGAACCTAGTTTATGCAGTAGGTATTGGTTTGGTGATGGCTTCTTTGATGTTTATGAAAAAGATTGGTGATTTGGCTGCTTCTAAGTCGAAGGTGTCCTCACTGATGGAAGAACCAACCTGGGCGGATGAATCTAATTTTCCCGCGAAGTTAAGAGAGGAGGTTTTTATCAAGCATTTGGATGGTCCTCTATTTTTTGGCTCTACGAGTGACTTCACGGTATTGTCCAATCAGATTCCGGATACTGCCTCTATTGTGATAATACGTATGGATAGGGTACCTTATATGGATCAGACAGGTCTCTATGCAATGGAGGATATTGTAGTTAACTTAGAGAAAAACAACATAAGTGTTTTGTTTATCGGCATCGAGCCACAGCCTAGGTATATGATGGAACGTATTGACATCATTCCTGACCTGATTTCTGAATCTCGAATCTTCAAAAACATTGACTCTTGTATCGATTGGATTTCAGCTAATGTAGAGGATAAGTTTGATAGAAAGGGGAAGAAGGTTTAGTGATGTTATATACGTAGGACCAATAAGTAGGATGTTCAGAAATATAATTTTTCATTGAGATAAAACATTCTACATCTTATGATCTCTAAATGATCGCACCATTTTTAATACTATTGCTTTA
>CAKZVJ010000283.1 GCA_937923345.1 uncultured Saprospiraceae bacterium | reverse complement strand
CCCAAATCCAGGCTAGACAATTCTTTCAACAAGGCATGCATGAGTTCAGATTTTTCGTACAAGTAGATGAGGTTAAATCCTAAAATCCCTTTGTTTAGTTCTATCATCTTTTGTGGATCGATTTTCGGTCTAGTGAAAAACTGATACATCAATTTTGGATAGTTTGGCTTATCAGATCGAGATGCGTAGCGCGCAGATCCGTAGATGATGAGTCTCCCCTCTTCTGCCAGTGCATCGTATCCGATTTTAAATATTTCACCGCCGATACATTCCATGATCAGGTTGAGTCCTCCCCCATCCAAGGCTGCTTCCAAGTCTTGCTTGAATGTACCCGAGCGAACGATGACTTTATCATAGCCTTCCTTTTTGCAAAAATCTATTTTCTCAGCGTTGCCTACAGAACCTATCGTCTTGGCGCCCATTTTTTTAGCGATTCTATTCGCCCATAAGCCTACGCCACCGGCAGCGCTGTGTACTAGCACCTGGTAGCCTTTTTGCAAATTGCCGAGATTTATCAATCCATAGTAGGCGGTCAATACTTGCACCAGATAGGCGGCCCCTTCTGCATAGCTCCATGAGGCGGGTACAGGGATTAAGTATCGTTCATCATGATTGAGCGCCGTGGTGTAGCCTCCGAATCTAGTCACCCCCATGACGCGATCTCCGATGGACAGTTTGCTCACCTGCACTCCTACCGCTGTGACCTCACCCGCAAATTCTAAACCGGGAACGAATTCTCCTTTAGGAGTCGCCGAGTACAATCCCCAGATGGCAAACACATCTGCAAAGTTGAGGCCGATGGATTTGACCGCTACTTGTACTTCGTGCTCCTTCGGCATTGGCAGGGTCGAGGATTTCTTTTTCAGATTTTTTAGATTGCCTGCTTTGAGGCTGTAGGCCGTGTAATTCATGTATGTGTCATTATCCGATTTGATGTGACAAGATAGGATTATTTGGGCGAATAATTTGGGGCCATCCACGCAACCTGCATGATCATTTTGCTTGACAGCACATGATCATTTGGTCTGTGGTCGGGCTCTCTGCTATACTGCGTGCCGCTGCCGATCCCTTGTCCTCACGGGCTTCCGGCTGAACCGCCTCGCCTTGATTTCACCATTGGATAAAATTCGGGTACTTGATGAAATTCGTGAATTTCATCTACCAGATTCTAAATTCGTGAATTTTATCTACCAGATTCTAAATTCATGAATTTTATCTACCACATTTTTTAATTCATGAATTTCGTCTACAATATTTTTATCTGGATATTGATATTGTTATATTGATTGCAAAACTATTGTGGCCAAATACAAAAACAAATACCGTATCAATTCTAACCGCCACCCCTATTGGAATTATTCTAGGCCAGGTGCATATTTTATTACATTGTGTACGCTCGACAGGGTTTGTTATTTAGGGGATATATCTGATGGCAAAATGCATCTTTCTGAATTTGGACAGTTGGTGCGGGACGAAATCCTGTGTATTGACAATTACCATCCACAGGTGAAATTGGGGGGATGGGTTGTCATGCCAGATCATGTGCATTTGATGGTGAATATTTTGGATGGGGCAAAATGTGATGGGGTAAATGATGGAAACGTGGCGTTGGGCGTAAATGATGGAAACGTGACGTTGGGCGTAAATGAAATTCATGAATTTCATCTACGCCCAACGTCATCAACGCACCAAACCCCAACAACACCATTGCCCCCATTCCCCACCCCATCATCATCCAAAACCCCTTGGTGGTACGATCCAAATTATCCATCCATGCCCAACGATATTAAACAATATCGAAATCACCGTCGCACAATGATCATCCCAAAAATTATGGGTAAATTCAAAATGATGTCATCCAGGGAAATCAATGCCCTTCGCAAAGCGCCAAAACAAAAAAATTGGCAAAATGATTATTACGACCACATCGTTAGGAATGATGTATCCTATCTACGCATACAACGATACATAAAAACCAATCCTAAAAAATGGAATAAAAATAAACGGCAAGGTGAATTAAATCAAATCATATCCCTTTCTAAATAGCCCCAGCCCCTTGGCTACAATTCCTTATCTTTAGGGATCTAAAAAAATATGTACATGCGTTTATTTATTATCATATTCCTTCTTTTCGCTTTTCAAGGTGCTTCTGCGCAGAAAATTGGACAGTTAATCACCCCTTTCGAGAAAGACAATAACCATACAGCGACCTATGAGGAAGCGATTGCCTATTACCAACAACTTGCGGATAGTTCACCGCTGGTCCGTATCGTCAAAGAAGGCTTAACTGACTCAGGAAAACCATTGCACACAGTCATCATATCTACCAAACCCTATACAAGCAGAAGCGAGGTCAAAGCAGACAATGATAAAGCAGTATTGCTTATCAACAATGCCATCCATGCAGGCGAACCTTGTGGTGTAGATGCTTCGATGATGTTGGCTAGAGAATTGGCGACCACACATAAAGAATTGCTAAAGGAAGTTGTTGTAGTAATTATTCCGTTTTATAATATCGGAGGGGTACTCAATCGTAACAGTCATACCCGAGCCAATCAAAATGGTCCAGCATCGTACGGCTTCAGAGGCAATGCCCGCAACTATGATTTGAATCGAGATTTTATAAAATGTGATACGGAAAATGCGCGTTCTTTTGCTGAAATATTTAAGAAATGGGCACCGGATGTGTTTGTAGATAACCACACCTCTAATGGGGCGGACTATCAATACACGCTCACTTTAATTCCTACTCAATCTGACAAACTCGCCAGCCCGATGGCAGATTATATGGATAAGGTATTGTTGCCAGATTTGTACGCTGCCATGAAAAAGACAAACTACGAAATGACGCCTTATGTATATGCTCGTACCACACCTGATGAAGGAATAAGAGCCTTTTTAGATTCGCCAAGATTTTCTAGTGGTTATGCTGCGCTGTATAATACCTTTTCGTTTATGCCAGAGACGCATATGCTAAAACCTTTTGCAGATCGAGTAAGAAGCACGCACACGTTTCTTCACGCTATGCTAGGTCATATCAACATCCATAAAAAAGCGATTCAATTAGCAAGAACGAATGGTTATTTAGAAATTCAAACAGAAAGAAAATTGGATATAGACTGGGTGCTAGATCCAAGTAAACACGATTCTATTTTGTTCAAGGGATACACTGCCGAAAAAATACCAAGTAAGGTCACGGGTGGAGAGCGGCTTTATTATAATCACGACAAACCATTTGAAAAGCAGATTCCTTATTTCAAATATTATAAACCTACACAAACGGTGGATATCCCTAAGACATACATCTTGCCGCAATCTTATCGACATCTGGCAGACTTGATGCGCATACATGGCGTGGAAGTTGAGGTCATGACAGAAGATAAAGATATCGACATCGAACAATACAAAATTGTAGATTTTAAAACTGGGTCTGCTCCTTATGAGGGACATTATCTACACAGTGGCGTCGAAGTCGAAAAATACAATACCCAGGTACAATACAAAAAAGGCGACTTCATGATTTCTACGAATCAGGTGGCGGTACAATATATTGTACACGTACTAGAACCTCAGGCCAAAGACTCCTTTTTTGCTTGGAACTACTTTGATAGTATCTTACAACAAAAAGAACATTTCTCTGCTTATGTATTCGAAGACAGAGCATGGGAACTTTTACAAAATGATGCCTCATTAAAAGCAGCCTTCGAAAAGAAAAAAATGGAGGACGAAGAATTTGCAAAGAACAGTTATCAACAATTGGATTTTATTTATCATCATTCTCCTCATTATGAAAAGACTCATCGGGTATATCCAGTGGGGCGTATGATGTGGTAATTCCCAAAAAGGCGGAGCGTACAGCGGAGCCCGTCGACCAAAGGGAGCTGGACAAAGGATCGCAGTGGTATACCTAGGTGGGCTTAGCTTTGTGCGCTGTGCCTAGGTGTAGGAGCGGAGAGCCTGGTGCCGACGCCTCCCGATCTCTTTATCGGGAAGGCACAGCATGGCCCCAAAACAGGGCTACAATCTTATAATTCATTGATTTTCACACATACTATATGAAAAATCTGTATTTTTGCAACGCCCCTCAGCACCACCCTATCTATACCAATGTAAGCGGCTAGATTCAGCTAAATTTTAAATTTTATTAAAACAACAACTCACTCTTGATGAACAGATTGATACTTATTTTGAGCTTTATACTATGCTCAGGCCTTGTTTATGCCCAAAACTGGGCTTTTAATGGCTTTACGCCTGGTCAGGAGATCGGCTATGAGCAGAACGGAAACACCATCTGGAAACTCACGCACAACAATATTTACAAAAGTACCAACGGAGGCGCGACTTGGGATCAAAATATTGATTTTGCCAATGCGCCATTTTACCAAGCGGATTATCTGCCTAACAATTTTGGAACTTTTTATCCCATTTTCGATGCGGACAACTCTAGAGTACATGGCGATTTTATGTTACTTGCTCTGAGAACGGATTTTAGCAATCGCGAATATTGGACTACGCCAGATGCGGGTCTCACTTTCGAACCATTCACTTTTGATGCGGACTTTTTTGTTGAGTCTTACAATCTGGGCAACAATCGCTACATGATTCAAGTAGCGGATTATGACAATTCGCAACCTTCTTTTTATAG
>CAKZVJ010000282.1 GCA_937923345.1 uncultured Saprospiraceae bacterium | reverse complement strand
ACTTCAAGTCTACTTCCAATTGCATCTGATTTGATTAACTCAGTACCCAAGATGGAGTAAATAGCATAAGAAGATATTATTTCTTCCTCTGCAAATAGTACTATTTTTTGATTGGCTGGATTAGGGGATATATCTAAAGTCCTAGTCAAAATGGATTTATCAAGTACATTGGTTGATAAGGGCTCACAATATGTGGTAGATGGACCTAGGTCGTAATTTGGGAAATTAGGTATCCCACTAAAATTTCTTTCTGGCAGCTCTATTCCATTCTGAATAAAGTCACATGCAAGACCTCTTTCATTTGGTGCATTTATCACATGAAAAAAAGTATGGGTTCCAGTTCCTGAAATATAAATTTTATCATCTGGCCCTAACTGACATAAGTACATGGCTGCACTAAATGAAGGCAAATTTGTCCCTAGCGTATCGATAAGAATTTTACTACTTTCGATATCTTCTGCCTGCAAATCAAATTGGAATATTTTATTTATTCTTGTGACATAAAGAAGATTTCCATCAGGAGAAATCGAAACACCTGCGGCAGAAAAACCAGTTTCAGAAAAAGGAAAAACAACAGGATTAAAAAGTTCCCCAGAACATCTATCAAATTCAAAAATATGTATTCCATTCCATGGATTAGCACGCACATATCTAGATCCATCTCGAGAAAACACTGCCTGACCTGTACCACCGATAGTATTCCATGGCTCACCAGAACAGATTGTTTTTTCCTCAATCACTCCATCAGAACCAAGCAAAACTAAATGATAGCAATTTGAAGCTGATTTAGGGGTCATAACCCACCAATCAATACCATTCGCATGCTTTACTGCTTGTAATTGACCTCTAACTAAAGCCAGTTCATCTTCAATTACTACTTCGTTTTTTGATATTACTGCGCCTTTCCCATTATTAAGATTCATGTCAACTTTATGCAGCAAAAGGCGTTGAGGGTCCAAGGCTTCCGTTGTATCTAAATATTCTACCAATTGCAAATCATAATTGAGGGCATAATATTGATTATTTTTATTTGGGATGGGTAAGATAAGCCCACCTTGCGGAATGGGGTTAGAATTTACACTGCTGCAAAAAATATCCTCTACGAAGCCTGGGCTTATCATATCTCCATTTTCCATGAACGTATTGCTCGCAGAATAAATGTCACAACCATTTGAATAAAATTGAAGCTTACCGCTTTCATCAGATATACAGGATACAGTTCCCCTAAAACCAATAGAATTAGATCCCACTATGGATCTAAGCATTAATCCATCTTGTTCGAATACCATTTCGAATTGAGGGCCTTGACCTAGGCGCCAGGTTTTATCATACTGGCTTTGACTGCATAAATCAAATACAGAAAATAAAAGAAATACAAATATTATAGATTTAAAATTAATCATTTACAAATATTGATTTTGACACAAGACTACCACATGGAGACAAATCAAATTTGCTCGGCTGGTCTTGAGCACATAACAAAGAGAATAAGAATATTGAAAAACAAAGGGCGGACAGAAATTTCATAATAATCTGGGTTAGTGTCAATAACAATCTAGAATGATTTTCTCTAAACTAACCAATTATCGTCAAACCAACAAATTTGAGTAAATACAACGAATACAAAATGGTAGAATTAACTTTACTGACCTTGATCATCAAACCACTCCAAAGCCATACTCCACAATTCTTTGTTTTTTGATCTAAAAAATCCCATGTGCCCAATTTGCTTTTTTCCATAGGCTTTTGGTTCAAGCTGTATAATTTCAGATTTCATCTTTGGAAAGATACGAATCATATCTTTTACATTTTCTAGATTGGCAATGGGGTCATCAGTAGCATACAGCCAGAGACTATCTAGGTCCAATGCGTCATAAAGATGATCATTCACTTCATCCCCAAACTCTGTCTCTACGTAGCCTTTTCCATAGCACCACTTACGCCATTGTTGGCCGACTTTGCGCGGAAGAGGCTCGCCCATACCCACCCACTGAGATTGGGTACGTCCAAACAAAAAATTACTCACAGAAATATAAAACCCCAAGAAAAAGTGCGCGGAAAATTTAAACGACAAAGGCATATTACGAATGCACCCGGAGGAGCAGGCAAAATTAAACATAGTAGATAGCCTATCTGCATTATGCATCAAGCCTACCAATTGTCCGCCTGCACTATGCCCTACTAAGTGATATTTTTGATTCGGAAATTCAGACATCAAGCGATCGAGCACAGCAGACATATCTAGCGCTCCCCAACTGACCAGAGAGGCATCTACCTCATTTATATCCCCCTTAACAGATGCGCCGATACCTCGATTGTCAAAACAAACAACTCCGTAATGATGCGCTGCCAGAAAAGCAGCAAAGGAATGATAAAACTCTTTCTTTATACCAGTTGCGGGAGCTATCATGATAGCTCCCGCAATTTTTTTGGGTCGGTATAATGTTGCCGCCAGTTCAAAGTCATCATTGCATTTGACGCGGACATTTTCTTTCTTCACAAACAGTAAGATGTATTCATTAAAAATCCATAGCCGATTTTAGTCTAGCAAAACAACTACTGCTTCGGATCTGGAGCCTTTATCCTAATCTTACCTTTTTTCTTATTCTTCTTAGGGATGACCGGTGGCGTTGGCGTCACCTCAGCCATCTTTTTGGGATTCACCAAAAACATCTCATTGATCAGGTGACCTGCTCCCGCATACTTATCCACAATGAATAAAATGTATCTCGCATCCACCATAATATTTCTACAGATAGAAGCATCATAGTTGATATCACTCATGGTACCTTCCCACACTCTATCAAAGTTGAGACCGATCAGATTACCATTGGCATCGATGGCTGGGCTACCAGAGTTCCCTCCCGTAGTGTGATTAGATCCGATGAAGCAGATTGGCATCTTGCCATTTTCTGCAGCGTACTGACCATAATCTTTTTTCTCATACAGGTCTATCAACTTAGCAGGCATATCAAACTCATAGTCTCCAGGCTTGTACTTCGCCATCGCACCATCTAAGTAAGTTACCGGAGTATAATACACTGCATCTCTAGGAGTATACCCATTGACTTGACCATAAGTGATACGCATGGTGCTATTCGCATCTGGATACATTTTCTTTTCCGGGAATACGGTTATCAAGGCCTCCATATACAGCCTTTGCTTTTCTGCAATCTCTGTATTGTAGGCGTTGTACTTTCCTTCTACGATATCTTTGTATGCAGCCTCCATCTCCGTAGTGAACGTATATAGCGGATCGGCTTTTATTGCAGCTACTACTTCCTTTGGTTTCATAGCCATCACCTTTTCAAATTCTGCTTGCTTAGTCATAAATGAACCAGCGTATAATTTTTCAGCCAAAGCATCAAAATCACCCATCCCATCTCTCATGCCCATCATCTTATCCATCGGAGAACTTAGTCCTTTAAACGGAGCATTCTCTTTGTACATACTTAAGAGCGCTGCAAAAACCTCTTGATCTATTTCTGGTCTATAGTTCTTATAAAAGCCATCGAAGTATCCCGCCTTCAATCTTTGCTTCATATTATTATAGCCCTCTGCTCCATTGTTCTCAAAAGCAGAAACCATCCTACCTGCCAATCCAGCAGCACGCAAAATTTCAACATTTCTAAACACCACTTCATCAAAGTAATCTTTACTCAGTGCATAGGGTTCAATGTCTTTGTACAGTTGGTCAAAATCTCCAAGCAGATTTCCATACTTCGCTTTTTGCTTCGGATTTGCATTTATTCTCTTCGTGAATTCTGCTTCCAAATCACGCTTCTTCCCTAGGCCATCCGTAGTCTTGATCCCTTGACTCTCCCCTATCCATTTCTTCCAATAGTTGGCTACTCTCGCAAACTTCGACGCATACTGTATTTTCACTTGAGGATCATTTCTCATATATTTATCTATGATACCCAGCGCCTTTTCTCTTATACTTATCTTAGCTGGATTCAACACTTCTACCGTCTGCTTTACAGCACTTCCCGGTAGATACTGATTTGTTCTTCCTGGAAAACCAAATACCATAGTGAAGTCTCCCTCTTCTACACCATCCACAGAGATTGGCAATGAGTGCTTAGGGGTATACGGTTTATTATCTGGGCTATAGTCAGCAGGCAAATTATCTGGCCCCGCATATATTCTAAACATCGCAAAGTCACCAGTGTGTCTCGGCCATACCCAGTTGTCCGTATCAGATCCATATTTACCTACTGCTTCTGGCGGTGCGCCTACCAGACGTACATCATTGAAGGTTCTAGTAATAAATAAAAAATATTGATTGCCATGATAAAAAGGACGAATCACCACATCATCATAGGCAGGTAGATCTTGCTCAAATTTAGCACGCACCATACTCATGTTTTTATCGATTTGAGACTGTCGCACTTTCGAACTCATATTGTCTGTCACCCCCGCCAACATATCAGCAGACACATCCTCGATGCGCAAAATAAATCTCGCGAACAATCCTGGATTGGGCAGCTCCTCAGATTTTTTCATCGCCCAAAAACCATCTTTTAGATAGTTATTTTCTAGTGTCGTATGAGACTGGATTTGGCCATATCCACAGTGATGGTTGGTAAGCAAAAGGCCCTGATTAGAAATCACCTCCGCGGTACAAAATCCACCAAAATGCACAATCGCATCCTTGAGACTACTCTTATTCACACTATATATGTCTTCCGCCGTGAGCTTTAGACCCATATTTTTCATCTCATCTTCATTCAAAGATTCTAGCAATAGGGGCAACCACATTCCTTCACCCGCAGTAAGACTTTGCGTAAAGAGCAGAAAAACCACAAATTTTATTAGTTTTATCGACTTATTCATCATTTATTTTATTTATACGTTAGTTCCTTAAAGATAATAAGAGATTCCACAAATGAAAATTGCACAGATAACAGATTTGCACATTGGTCTTGAGGGACAAGACACCTTCAATGTAGATGTTAGAGACAATTTTTTGCAGATATTGGGTGAAGTTGTTTTTTCAGGGCCCGAGCTCATCATAGTGACCGGCGATTTATGTTTTGACCAAGGACTAAAAGAAATCTATATTTGGATAAAGGACAAATTGGACAATACCAACATCCCTTATTTGGTGCTACCTGGCAACCACGACGACGCTGCGATGATGATGGAGATTTTTGAGATTGACTACAGCCATGGCGAATACGAAATTTACTTCGCCAAAAAACTGAATAAAACCACTGCCCTTTTTCTAGACAACAGCAAGGCTAGTCACTCTGACAATCAGAAAAAGTGGATCAAGCGCCAATTGCACCAAGCAGACAAAAACATTCTTGTCTTTACACACTACCCGACGGCCAAATGCAAGGTGGCCTTCATGGATAAAAACTACTGTTTGCAAGACCGAAAAGAATTACAAAAACTCTTTCACGATTACGAGAAAAATATCTACTTATTCTGCGGTCATTACCACACAGAAAAGTTGGTGCACCTAGACAACCTACACATCGCCATCACCCCCTCCACTTATTTTCAGATCGACCCGAACACCGATGAATTTAAAGTTGACTCCTACAAGATTGGCTTCCGCCTCATAGAGGTTTCCAAAAACAGATGTATGTCTACCACCAAATATATTGATGGCAAATTGTTGTCTTAGGATAAGAGCTTTTTTCATTTGGGGCCTACCCTGACGATCCCGTGAAGGACGGGAGGTCAGCGTCGTTACGTTACGCAGTTCGGCATTCGCCTCTGAGCTCCGCTCTGGCGCTGAAGGAAGCGCCACTACTCCACATCACTAGTCCATTTTCCTATTTCGCCTATAATACAATTAACAGAAATACTCCTTTTATGAATTAAAAAAAGAAGGCTCTATTAGGATGAGTGTGTACAATAAAATAAGCCTGGAAGAGCTTGTCCCGATTTTCTCGGAAACTTACACAGCAAAACACAGGATGTCAACCCTGTGTAGTAGCGCAATCCAAATCCAATTTAGCGTGATTTTTCAGAAAAAATCGTGACAAATTGCTTCTTAAAATAATCTTGTCTTTTCCCAAATTCGGAGTACTGAGATATACTGTTGATATACCAATATAGATATAGGCCAAGAGACAAAGACCAGCATTCTTCTTTCACATTAAAAACAATGCGCTACATCGTTCGTTATACAGGAATGCTCAATAAAGGGGAACCTCTATTTAAATAGCCTTTTATTATGGATGGAGAGGTACAATATATTACAACAAGAATTTTTATCATGAAACAGAAAGTAAAATTTAAGGACATCATAAAGCGTGACAAGCCTGTATTAGTTGATTTTTATGCCACTTGGTGTGGCCCCTGCAAGCAACTCTCCCCTATCGTAAATTCACTCAAAGGTGAACTCGAAGGAAAAATGCAAGTGATCAAGATAGATGTAGACAAGAAAAAGTCAATCTCTAGCAAGTACAAGATCAAGAGCCTGCCTACCCTAGCCATTTTCCAAAATGGGGAAATTGTTTGGAGAGAATCTGGCTTAAAGACAAGAGCACAATTGATAAAAATCACGAATCACTTCCTTGAAAATGCAAATACTCCAAAAAGTGACCATAGCGCAAGCCCTAAAAAAAGCGGCTCTTGGTTTAGCAGATTATTTAAAGGATAACATTTTCTTTTCTTGCAGCGCTCCGCTTTTTATACTGAACGGAGCGCCAATACGTCACATCACTTGGCCGAGGCAAATAATTCAAATAAATGTAGATTGAAATATTGGATAGTTGAACCTCGACTATTAGCCCTTGCGTTTCAGCATTGCTTATCGTAGAAGAATGAATCGTGCATAGAATGGTAGGGGCAAAAAAAAAGTAAGTCGTAACACAAGTGTTACGACCCACTACAACAAATTATAATCCCATGAACATATCCAATTTTGAAAACCCCGCAGGGGAAAAATTATGGTTTTTGGAATGAAGTTCATTTTTTGTAAAATAGTAAGTCGTCCCAACCCGGGACAACTCACTACCAACAAATTATAATCCCATGAACATATCCAAAACTATTTTTTGTTAACCGTTTTTCGTTTTGTTAATTCAAATATAGGGCACATCATCGTTGCAAATAAATACAAAAAATCGGTATTGTAATATTTATTTTTTTATAATTTGTTAATATTATGTCCCATCGTCAGACTTGACGCCCAAAGAGACAGGCTGTTCAAATAATAAGTCAAAATTTAAAAAGAGACGCTAAAATCGTCATATATGACGAAAAAACAAGGGAAAACAACGTATTATCGTCGTTTTCCCTTGGCTACAAAACAGGTTGTTTTGCGTATATATTACTTAGATGCTTTCGTTAATTTTTGAACTTCACGCTGACCTTCTACCTCAATTGTAATAAAATACATGCCAGATGGCTGGTTTGATAGGTCAGAAAATGTGAAATTATTTTCACCAAAAACTAGATTTTCCTCCATTTCACGCACTATTTGGCCATTTGAGTTGACAATTGCAATTTTTGCAGAAGTATCTTTTTCACTCTGAATATCCAAATTAAAGTCATTTTGAACCAAATTTGGGTACACAGTAGCCATTGGATCCTTAGCTTGCTCTGTCGCTACATTATTTTCCGCCGCTCTTATTGTTACATTGTCTATAGCTACCATTCCTGCAGCGCTGAAAGTGAATTTGACTTGCGTACTTGTAGATAGATTCTGATTATTGTCATTAAGAATAGAATTTATATCTATATCTGCATACTTCTCCCAAGCCATAGCATTATCTAGGTACATTACTCTAATCCAAGTGTCTTGGTCAGATCCTCTCAACCACAATGCCCCACTCTCCGTTAGATTTTCACTAGCTACTTTGGCATCAAAATCCAGCATGAGACCTTTTTGTGTATCATACTCAGACATGTTTAAAGTCATCATATAGCTATTGCCTTCTCCTGATGATTGCTCATTGTTCTCGATGCTAAGATATTTAGTATTACCATTGACACCCACGGATGCTGAGGCTGAGGCATCTCCTTTCACAAAATCAAAATGTGTTAAGTCACCAAGGCCTATTTGTGTATTAAAGTAGTAGAACTCCTCCTCTTCAAAATCAAAAGTCATAGGTAATTGCACAGGCTCATTGGGCAATTGATTGACCTCAAACTGACCTACCAAACTATCATTATAGTGCAAATCATCCAATGGATGCGAAATCCAAGTATCTATTGAATAGGAGCCCACTTCAGAAAAGTCATACCTGTTTTCAAATGTATAAAGCTGCTCCCCACCAGAAGGTAAGACTCCAGTAAATTTCTCTTTTAGCGCCCCTTGATTATTCACTCGCATAGAGACATTATAGTGCGTCAATTCATTAGAGCCATTGTTCTGTATAAGTACTCCTACCCCTTCTTCACCAAGGCTAATTGAAGTGAACTCTCTTCCATTCAACATCCCAAATATATCTACCACCTTACCATCGTTTTCACGGTCACAAGGATGGTCAAACCAAGACTGAGCAGAGATAGCCTTAGTACGCTCACCAAGATTACCAAGGTAAGACTTGTTCGCAACGCTAAACCAATAGTCTTTTCCTTCTTCAAAATTAAACTCTACATCAGCATACTTTTGAGTCGTCTCTGCGAAAACCTCCATCTTACCCTCCTTTAACATATAGACTATGTAACTATCCGCAGCATTATCTACATCTTCCCAAACCAGACGTATCGTTTCCTTACAAACAGGGATTGCTAATACATTCTTTGGTTTTCCAAGTATATTAAAAGTAGCATCATGCGTATCAGTCAAACCTGTATTATTGACTGAAATTCGCATCTTCGCACACTGTGTTATCGTTTCTGGAGTCCTCCACTTATAAGTTCTATGATTGGCAGGTATCTGATCCACCAACAAATCCCAGGTTAGTCCATTGTCTAATGACAATTCTAATTTGAATGTATTCTCATTATCCATATTCGCTGCCCACACAATATTGTATTGATCATTTGGCACAAGGCTTTCTTTACCTGCAGGAAACAATAGATTTACTTCTTCCTCATTTACTTCATAGGTTACTGCAAATTCTTGAGGACCGAATGGAACTTCTGTTCCCTTAACGACCAAAGTATACTCACCAGGTACTGGGTTACTAATCGTCACTTGCTCGATATTGTTCAAGCCATCTACCTTTCTAGAAGGAGACATATTGACTTCATTAGACTCATGGTTTAGTACCCATGGCAATATCACTTCACCAGTAGGTGTTATGATTTGAAAATCAAGATTATTTACCAATGCTTTATCTGGATTAGATGTGGTTTCTTTATCATTCCAGTACAGCAAAAATTTTGCTTCCACAACACCCGCTCCTACAGTTATGCTATGATTCGTAGTTGCAGCGTTTTCAACTTGTCCTAAGAAGTATCTTTCATCCTCTATAGCATTTATAGCACGAAAGGCATTTACCAAGCCAAATCCATATTTGTAATCAGGTCCTTTGACTCCTAAATCATCCGCAGTATTGCAAACTATAGCTTTCATTAAATCTCCCCTTGCTATTTCTCCAGTATTCTGCTCATACTTTTGGTACATCAATGCCATACTACCTGTCACAGATGGAGCTGCCATACTCGTTCCAGACATAGAGTGATAGTCATATTCTCTGCCATTCGAAAGCACGTTCACTCCGACTCCACACACTTCAGGTTTAAGCCTTCCATCTTTTGCTGGCCCTCTACTAGAAGAGTTGGCTATTTCTAAGTTCTCATCAACTGAGCCTACGGTCAATACATTTTTTGCTGCCCCATAGTATTTAAGTACAGTCTGGTAACCTTTAGGAAATCCACTACAAGTAGCAGCTCCATTATTTCCTGCTGCAAAAACATGCATCAAATGAGGCATTTCTCTTAGCTGCTTATCCAACTCGAAACTAGTATAATTGTATGCACCATTTTCATCACAATTAAATGAACTGCCATAACTATTATTCGTTAGTACCATACCATAGTCGTCATAGTACTCTCGACTTTTGTAAAACACGTTACTTGTTTTCTCAATAATCAATCCTGCTCCGGGTGCAAAACCACTCTGTCTAGGATCTAAATTTCCTTTACTAGCTATAGTTCCCGCTACATGATCACCATGATCCCCAAAATTAGTAGCATATTCCGTAGTCTCTTCTAATAAAGCATTTTCAAAATCTATGTGTTCTCCAAGGTTTCCTCCATCGCCTACACCTACTACTATACCGCTCCCATCAAGTTCCATACCTGGTATAGAGGTTTGGTGAACATAGTGTGCTCCTTGAACAATCTTGTTTTCATAATTTAACCTAGCCACTTCCTCCTCTTCAAATTCTATGTTTTGAACAAAAGGTTCGTCTATAATATTTTGAACTTTATTTTTAGATACATTAAAGACAGCTACTTGCCCATTAGAGAAAGAGCGAATCAACTTACCGTCGTTTTGAGCAATAAATGCATTCAAATCTTCTCTTGATAATTCATCACTAAATGTAATAGCTACATCTACAGTCCCGTCACTATGTTTTGCATAATTAGGGATATGATCTGCTTTTATATCTTGTAGCAGCTCCACATTGATGTTCTTATTTAAAATCTGGAAAAATCCAAATTCGTTAGCCATGGAATTTAAGTCTATTTTTTGTCGAGCGACTGCTAGGTAAGAATTATTTCCTAGATATGTTTTTAGGGTGATACCCTTTGAAGACAACTGCTCTATTTTTTTTGCGCTAGGGATAGTCTCAAATTGAAGACTAACGGCCTTGGTTGCGCGCAACTCAGCAAGGGAGTTGTTTTGCTGTGCAAAAATACTGGTACTTAGCATGATGCTAAGAATGACAATGCATAAATGTCTCATCGGTATGCGGTTTATGGTATACAATATGCACTCCAGCTGTTTAAGCCAAAAAGTACAATTCAAACTGGGAGGTATGAATATGTAGACATTACCGAGGGGAGATAGATATCTAGAAGGGGATGTAATTATTTCTTATTACGAAAACAAGTAGCAAAATTCTTCAACTAGATTTTTACTTCATTAGTTAAATCTGTGACAAGGAATTTTGCTTCATATCATCAGTGATGATAATTTGAGTGAATGCAAGTAGTTGTAAGTTTAGTTTCCTTAGCTAATTTTAAAAGCTAAAAATAAAAGGTGTATGCTAGACAGTATTTGTACAATCTCAATTTGCAAAACTTAAGCCGAGCAGATTCAGTTTTTATGTTCCATTCAAAATGAAGCATTGGCCTGCATTCAAATAAAGAGTAATCATACTATGTAGAAGATTCACAACAAACAACATAGGAGATTTTTGAGTTGCTTTTTTACGCTGAAAAAATGTTTATACATTTTTTTTTATAATGTGAACTTATTCGTCAATTGAAAATATACTATGGCTATCAAGCACATCCTTTTCTAATAAATTCACAAATAAATACTCGTCAAACAATGGAATGAAAGTACAACTCAGAGAACAATCCAATGAACATGAGGTGGCAGTGGTTCCGACTTTTCTTCGGAAGGAAAGGACGACTCGGTCCCAATTGTACACCCCTTCACGCGGCAGCACACCTGACTGAAGTATGTCAGTTGATAAAAATTAGACAGAAAAAAAAGAAATTGAACAGGAAAAGCTGAAAGAAAAAAACAATCCGTAAGACCCAAAGAATTGGGACTTACGGATTGAAGATATTTTATAATTCGAAATTGGGAGCAAATGAGCTTTCCTCATTATCATAAAACTTATTGATAATGCTTGCTACCTCTTCAGGCGTATCTACGATAGGAATGAGATCCATATCCTTTTCAGAAATATTGTGTGCTTTTTCTAGCATCGTACTTTGTATCCAGTCTCGCATACCACCCCAAAATTCTGATCCCACAAGTATCACAGGAACTCTGGTTATTTTCTTAGTTTGAATCAAAGTAAGTACCTCAAATAATTCGTCCAAAGTACCAAATCCACCAGGCATAACGACGAATGCTTGTGCATACTTTACGAACATAACCTTACGAATAAAGAAATATCTATGATCTAAATTGAACGCCGGATGAATGTAGGCATTATGACTCTGCTCAAAAGGAAGATCAATATTCAGTCCCACTGAGACTCCATTGGATTCAAAAGCGCCTTTGTTACCTGCTTCCATGATACCAGGTCCACCACCAGTGATGATGCCGTATCCTTCGCCAACCATACGTTTAGCAACATCTACGGCCATTTTATAATAAGGGTGATCTGGTTGAGTACGAGCAGATCCAAAAATAGAGACACAAGGCCCTATTTTATTCATCACCTCAAAGCTATCTACAAATTCAGCGATGACCTTAAACATGGTCCAGGCATTCTCTCCTTTAATCTTTGTCCATTGCTTCATTCTTTTGCCGTGCTCCGAACTTTCAACAATTTTTTCTATTTCATCGGAGTTTCCCGTTGTGTTCTTCATCTTGTTAATATTAGTTATTTGCAACAAATGTACTAAATAGCTTGGAATACGAGTCTTTGTACAACAAAAAAGCCTGCTGAAAAAGCAAGCTATTTTTGATACAATTATGTAAATTAATTTCAGCTGTATTATCCAGGCTGTTGAAATTTTTCAAATTCTTTAGACATGAAGGAGTGCAACTCGTCGATGTCTTTAAATCTAGAAAAGATATCTTGTAGTTTAGAGATATTCTGGCTACTAGACGCGACTACAAACGAAAGTACGTCTTGCTTCGTGATCGTCTCTTGACTAAGTATAATCAAACGTTCTACGACGTTTCTTAATTCTCTGATATTACCTGACCAATCCACGGCTTGCAAAGCTTGTATGGCGTCCATTTCGATTATCTTAGGCGTGATTCCGTATTCTTGGCAGATCATATTGTTGAAATGATCTACTAACAATGGGATATCATCTTTTCTAGCATCTAATGGCGGTACATGTATAAGTATTACCGCTAGTCGGTAGTACAAATCCTCTCTAAATTTATTGAGATTGATTTCTTCTTGCAGATTTTTATTTGTCGCAGCGACAACTCTTACATCTACTTGGATTTCTTTATCTCCTCCTACTCTAGTAATCCTGCTTTCCTGCAGTGCACGAAGTACTTTTGCCTGCGCATTGAGACTCATATCTCCTATCTCATCTAGAAAGATCGTACCTCCATTGGCCAATTCGAACTTTCCTATCTTTTGCTTATACGCACCTGTAAAGGATCCTTTCTCATGACCAAACAATTCACTCTCGATTAATTCACTTGGGATAGCGGCACAGTTTACTTCTATGATTGGGCCATCTGCGCGGGCGCTCTTATCATGCAACCATCTTGCGACCAATTCTTTACCTGTTCCGTTGCTACCCGTGATCAATACACGCGCATCAGTAGGTCCAACACGATCAATGGTATTTTTGATATCCATGATAGGCTTAGATTCTCCGATAATCCTTGGAGTCTTTACCTTACTTACTTTTTTCTTTAGTACTCTAGTCTCTGTAACTAGCGCTGATTTGTCCATCGCATTTCTTACCGTAATGAGAAGACGATTTAAATCTGGCGGCTTAGATATAAAATCAAACGCTCCTACTTTTACAGCTTCTACCGCTGTGTCAATATTGGCGTGACCAGATATCATAATCACTGGAGTATCTGGCGCTAATAGCTGAACTCTTTCAAGCGCTTCCATACCATCCATTTTTGGCATTTTAATGTCCATGATAATGACATCATATGTATGCTTCTTTAGCTTTACCAAACAGTCTAACCCATCTGCAGCCTCATTGACCTCATACTTCTCAAACTCTAGTATCTCTCGTAGTGTTTTACGGATACTGCTCTCGTCATCTACTATTAAAATTCTCGCCATGTAGTATATTATTATATGTTTGGATTATAAAGTCTGTTGCTTAAAATAACAAGAAATGGATAAAAAATCAGATTTTAACGCTTAAAAACTCGATTTTAAGATTTAAAAAGACATACTGTATTTTGTACGCAATGTAGAAATACATGGTTGCATCCATTCTAACATATTGATAAAATACAAATATGATGCTAGATTATCTCAATCGTGTTGTTTTTATAAAATTTTCTAATATTTTGTTTGAGATCGCAAAACCTAATTTGGAGTGGCGTTTTTTTTGACCATTTTTGACTGAGCTTGTCATTATTTAGGACAATATAATAGATCAAATATACAAGCTAAAGTATTGGCTATTAAAGATTTATAATAGAAATCAAGATCCTTATCAAAAGTACTTTCTTGCGATAGTGATGGGAATGATGGCTCGGCAGAGCCAGTCCCGATTTTTCATCGGGACCAAAGCGAAGCGGCGTCATGGACAGCGCGGGCCGCAGGTATCGCCCAAATAAATCTAATCGAAAAACTAAATCTAATTACCCAACTCTTTGATGGCTAACCAGGACATCATACCTATGCTGGTGCGCAATGCATCCTCGTCAATGTCAAAAGTATTAGTGTGAACGGGCGAGGTGATGCCTTTCTTTTTGTTGCCAGTGCCCAATCTATAAAAACAGCCAGGCATCTTTTGAGAGTAATAGGCAAAGTCCTCTGCTGTCATACGGATAGGCAAATCCACTACATTTTTTTTACCTAGAAAATCGATGGCAAAATCTCTTACTCTGTTGGTCAAGGCAGGTTCATTGATCAGAGATGGATAGCCTTTGACAATATTAAAGTCGCATTTGGCACCCATAGATTTAGCAATGGCTGTTGCCATTTTCTTCATCTTTTGGTGTGCATCCTTGCGCCACTTTTCATCCATGGTACGAAATGTCCCCATGAGCTTGACTTCATTTGGGATAATATTTGTCGCGCCTCCAGTAGAATTTATCTTCCCGAATGTGAGAACAGTAGGTGTAGTGGGATTCGCATTTCTACTGACCAGTTGTTGCAAAGAAGTAATAATATGCGAGGTAACAACAATGGGATCTACACAGTCATGTGGCATCGCACCGTGTCCTCCTTTACCTGTAATGGTAACATAAATCTCGTCGGCAGAAGCCATGTATTGTCCTGCTCGTAATCCTATTTTCCCTACCGCTAATGGCGGATGAACATGCTGTCCAATAATGGAAACAGGCTTTGGATTTTTTAGAACCCCCTCCTTGATAAGAATGGAAGCGCCGCCAGGTAACTTTTCTTCTGCTGGCTGAAAAATCAATTTTAGGGTTCCTCCAAAATCGTCCTTTAGGCTATTCAATATCTTAGCGGCGCCCAATAGGCTTGCCGTATGTACATCATGACCACAGGCGTGCATCACCCCTTTGTGCTTTGATTTGTACGTAACTTGATTGGCTTCATTTATAGGCAGGGCGTCGATATCTGCTCTAAGTGCAATCACTCGCTTGCTTGATTTTTTGCCTTTTATATAGGCGACTATCCCGTTATCTGCCCAGCCCGATTCGTACTTTATATCAAAAGACTTTAGTGTCGTAGCGATGTATTTGCTGGTTTCTTTTTCTTGATAACTTAGTTCTGGATACTGGTGTAGGTGTCGCCTTATTTTACGCGTAGTTGTAAATTCTTTGTCGGCTAATTTTTTGACTTTGGATTGCAAATTTATCATGGCAGCAATTTATGAATAATTTTAGGCACCTGAAATCGAGGACCATGCTGCATCTCATAGTGCTTGCACCTCTTGATAAATGCCTCTTTGCCATAGTCCGAAATATATTGTACGGCTCCTCCTTTAAATGCTGGAAAACCCCATCCATAAATGCTTCCCAAATTGGCTTCTGCCACAGACTGCACTACCCCCTCGTGTAGGCACCAGAGTACTTCTAATACTTGGACTATTAAGAGCCGTTCTTTGGGCTCATTGAAATCAAAGACTACTTGTGTAGTAGGAAAAGCCGATTCTAAATCATTCCATAGTAAATTTCGCTCAGCCGTCTGCTCATCATAATTATAAAAACCTCGTTTGGTAGGGCGTCCAGGTCGATCGATATCTTCAATCATTTTATTGATCGCAGAGACAGCAGGATGAGCAATATATTTTGGACCATAGTGTTTAGCTGCCTGCTCCTCATAGCGCAATACCAAATTGAGACTTAAGGAATCTGCTAAAGCTAGCGGTGCACGTGTCATCCCTGCTTGCCTACCTAAATTTTCTATGGAAGCCGCAGAAAATCCCTCTTGGAGCATCTGTATGCCCTCAAGGATGTATGTATTCTGTACACGAGCGGCAAAGAAACCCCAATTGTCTTTGACTAAGACAGGTATTTTTTTGATCTGTTTTACAAAATCGAACGCTCGAGCAATTGTTTCTCCTGAGGTTTGCTTTCCTTGAACTATCTCACACATGTGGATTTTTTCCACTGGACTGAAGAAATGTAAACCTATATAATTTTTAGGAAGCTTGAACACGGCCCCTAGGTCTGAGATTGGTATGGACACTGTATTCGTCCCAAAAAAAGAATACTCATCAACGTATTGATCTATTTCCTTAGCTACTTTAATTTTTAGATTCTTGTTTTCATAAACAGCTTCAATGATCAAATCACAATTATCGAACTGTTCTATTTCTTTAGTAGCGGTGAAATTTGCTTTTGCTTTTTCGCATAAGGCGGCAGAAATTTTATTAGAATCTCTCATCTCCTTAAGCTTTTTGTAAACAATGTCTCTTCCTTTCAAGGCGATCGCTTCGGAGGTATCTTTCATCACTACTTCTAAACCATTAATGACGCAACTCAAGGCGATACCAGTACCCATATTACCTGCACCAATAATACCAATTTTGCGCGCACGAAATTTACCATATCCTTCTGGTCGCATCTCTCCATTCTTGATATTATTGAGATCGAACCAAAATGTTTTCATCATGTTTTTGGTTTCCTGCTTAATAACCAATTCTGAAAAGTGCTGGCTTTCAATCTTGCAAGCCGTATCAAAATCAAGCTTTATCGCTTCTGCTAACGTATTAAGTATAGATAAGTGTGCAGGAAAATTAGCGTATATAGAAGATACCAAAGAAGCGGTTAGGTACTGGACTGTTTTTAGGGTGCCTCTTAATTTGTCCTTCGACACTGGTGGCTCTCCAGTTTTGATATCCCAAATTCTACTTTCTTCTTTATTTAGTTTAATCCAATGCTTGGCGGCAGTAATCAAGTCTTCAGGTCTAGGGACTATCTGATCAATAATACCTCTTGCTAAGGCCTCACTCGGATTAAATTTTTTCTGCTTGGTAAGGACATTGTAGGCATTTTCTATGCCTAGCATCCACAACAACCTAATACTTGCTCCTCCTCCGGGCATTAAGCCTAATTCAATTTCTGGATTTCCTAATTGGATATTATTATCATCAACGGCAATGCGGTAATGACAAGCTAAGGCCATCTCAAAACCCAGTCCTAAACATGAACCATTCATAGCAGCCACTACAGGCACTCCAGGAGCTTCTAGCTTGCGGAAAAAATTCTGGATATCTTGCGAATATTCATATAATGCTTCGGGAGATCTGGTTTCATATAAATACTCCAAATCTCCCCCGGTAAGAAATGTTTTCTGACTAGAGGTAAAGATAACGCCATTCAGTTTTCCCTTTTCTTTTTCCGACAGCAAATGATCGAGTACGGGTTCTAAGGCTTTATATATTTTATGATTGATAATGTTCCCATCTCTTCCATCCATGTCTAGATTGATGACAGCAATATTTTCGATATCTTTTTTGTACTGAATCATACTTTACTATACAATTTCTATTATCGTTGCTATACCCATACCCCCACCTACACAAAGGGTAGCGAGACCAGTACTTTTATTTTGGCGAATCAATTCGTTCATCAGGGTTCCTAATATCATACAGCCAGTAGCACCTAATGGGTGTCCCATTGCAATAGCTCCGCCATTGACATTCAAGATAGCAGGGTCGATATCCATATCTTGCTGAAACTTTAAGACGGGTGAAGCAAAGGCTTCATTCATTTCCCACAAATCAATATCTTCTTTAATCATACCGATATTTTTTAATGCTCTTTTGCTCGCTGGTGTTGGGCCTTGAAGCATCAGCGTAGCATCGGTGCTGGCGTTACCTATAGAGATGATTTTAGCTTTTGGAGTTAAACCCAATTGCTTACCCATTTCTGCACTTCCTATCAACATCAATGCAGCACCATCTACGATTCCGCTAGAATTTCCTGCAGTATGTAGATGCTTTATTCTTTCTACAACGGGGTATTTGCGCATGGCGATAGCATCGAAACCCGCTTCTCCAATATTTTCAAATGCAGGTCTAAGGTTGGCAAGACCTTCTAGTGTGGTATTAGGTCTGAGGTGTTCATCTTTTTCCAAGACTAACATTCCTGCCGTATTGTATATCGGAATAGTGGCACTATTAAAATGTCCAGCCTCCCAGGCCTTAGCCGCACGTTGTTGAGATTGTAAAGCATAGGCATCTAGTGTTTCTCTATCAAAATCTTCTAAAGTAGCTATTAGGTCTGCAGATATTCCTTGTGGCACATAACCCACTTGAGTAATCACATCGGGGTCAAACAACAATGCTCCTCCGTCTGCTTCTATTGCTGTTCGGCTCATACTTTCTATCCCTCCTGCCACCAATAAATCTTCCCAACCACTTCTAATCTTCATAGCAGCCAAATTCACCGCTTCTAAACCTGAGGCACAGAATCTATTGAGTTGAAATCCAGATACCTTGTTACTCCAATCGGCAAACATCAATGCCGACTTAGCAATATTCCCCCCTTGCTCTCCGACTGGGCTTACACAACCAATAATAGCATCATTGACATACGCAGTATCTAAGTCGTTTCTTTGCTGCATAGCTTTAAAACAAATAGATAAAAGCTCTATTGGCTTGATTTGATATAGGGATCCCGTTTTCTTGGCCTTACCACGGGGGGTCTTTATCGCATCATAGATAAATGCTTCATTCATGAATCGCATATTTTGTAGAAATCATTATGTTTTGATTTCTAACCTCAAATTTATTAATAATATTCGCCTATCCTAAAGGACTGCATTTAATCCGAGCATGTATAAAATAACTACATACTAAACAAAGCAAATCAATTTACCTCTACTAGGTGCCTTTTTTTAACAAAGTATAGCTAGATAGGAGTAAGTCAAAATCGACTAGTTACTATTTCTCAGTCCTTAAGTTTGATGCAGTAGTAGTTTTGCATATCTTAGTCCTAAAGTATACCCTATGGCTCGACGCAAAAAAAAGATGACTGCTTTCAGCAAACTTTTGATATTTCTATTAATATCCACTCCTGTGCTTTTCCTTGGCATTTCTTATGCCACTGGACAAGATGGAATCGGAAACATCAAATCACTCTTTGGTATATCTAAAAAAACGGAAGAAACAAGCAAAGGTTATGCTCCGCCACCCTCTATTAGTGTCGCGGAAAGGGACGAAATGTACCAACAAATAGAGGATATGAAGCGTCAACTGAGGGAAAAGAATATGAAAATCAAAGCGCTTCAATCTGAAATTGACAAACTGATCAGTGCACGTAAACAATAGATTGTGCTTATTTTGATTTTCGTTTTTCAGTAAAACATAACGGCCATGCCGTCAAAATACTATACATAGAATGCCGCAAATATCGGTTGTGATTATTGCCTTTAATGAGGAAAAAAATATTGCTCGATGTATCGACTCGGTGCTGCCCCTTGCAGATGAAGTGATTGTGATTGATTCTTTTTCTACAGACAAAACAAGAGAAATAGTCCTTGAAAAGGGAGGTCGTATTGTTGAACATAAGTTTGACGGTCATATCGAACAAAAAAATTGGGCTATCACCCAAGCAAAATATCCGCACATATTATCTCTCGATGCAGATGAAGCACTCTCTGAAGAATTGCAGCATGAGATTCTATCAGTGAAAGAAAACTGGCATTTTGATGCATATTATTTCAACCGTCTAACTAATTATTGTGGCAAATGGATAAAACACTCCGGCTGGTACCCTGATCAAAAACTTCGACTTTGGGACAGCCGAAAAGGAAAATGGGGCGGCACCAATCCGCATGATAAATTTGAACTAGAAGCTGGTGCTAGTAAAAAGCATTTGCACGGAGATTTGCTACATTATTCTTATTATACTATTTCTCAACATATTTTACAAATAGAAAAATTTAGCAGCATAAGTGCCAAGGAAGCTGTGGATAATGGCAAGTCAATGAGTATTGTAGGTTTAATCCTTAAACCTACATGGAAGTTTATTAGAGATTACTTTTTTAGATTGGGTATTCTAGACGGCTATTATGGCTTTGTGATATGCAGGCTTTCTGCATTTGCTACTTTTACAAAATGTCTCAAGATGATTGAATTAGCTAAGCATAAAACTTAAGATGCGTAATGGCGGTTTCTTTATCAGGAACTAGTTACTTTTGCAGCTTAATCAATAAATCCGCAATAATAATGGGAAAAATACTCGTAAACGATGGCATCCATCCAGATGGACAGAAAATGATGGAAGATGCAGGATTCGCTGTTGTCACCACAAAAATACCTCAAGAAGAACTCATCCAAAAGCTTCCAGAATTTGATGCTATATGTGTGCGAAGCGCTACTAAAGTAAGACAAGATTTAATTGATGCTTGTCCAAACTTAAAAGTAATCGCAAGAGGTGGTGTAGGCTTAGACAATATAGATGTCGACTATGCCCGCTCAAAGTCTATAGAGGTAATCAATACTCCTGCTGCTTCATCAGAGGCAGTGGCAGAGTTAACTTTTGCACATATATATACGCTTTCTAGATCCTTACATAAATCTAATAGGGAAATGAAGGATGGCGATTTCAAGATGCTAAAGAAATCTTACGCTAAAGGAGGTCAGTTAAGGGGCAAAACAATCGGTATCATTGGTCTTGGAAGAATAGGCCAAGAAACAGCTAGAATAGCACTATCACTAGGCATGGAAGTATTGCCAGTGGATAAGATGGTCGATAATGCAACTATCCATTTAAAACTAGGAGGCGGTGCTGGACCTGTGGCTATCGACTTGAAAACTACTGATATGAATACTATGCTCGCTTCAAGTGACTATATATCCGTCCATATTCCTTTTTCTGGAGGGAAACCATTGATAGGCAAAGAAGAAATTCAAAAATTAAAGGATGGAGCAATACTAGTCAATACAGCGCGAGGAGGCACATATGATGAAGAGGCATTGTTAGAAGGATTAGATTCTGGCAAATTAGGTGGAGTTGGCTTAGATGTATTCGAAAATGAACCGAAGCCGCGTAAAGAATTGTTAAACCACCCTGGTATTTCGGTGTCACCACATATTGGTGCCGCTACTACTGAAGCTCAACGAAACATAGGTATAGAGCTTGCAGAGAAAGTAATTAAGCAACTAACATGATTAAATTCCCTGTCACATAACAAAGGTTACTTTAGGTGCATTTTTGGGGTTTGGTCTACATATTGTATCCATAGAGAGAGCAATATTAGATTAAACCCAGAAATATGCGAATAACGCTATTATTCATTTTTTCAGTTTTCGGCTACTTGGCACAAGCTCAGTATGCGAATGTGGATGATTTCGAGAGAGAGACACCTACAGATGCAAGAGTAAATGCCGCTGTACCTGACAAACTGGTAAGAAAGTACAAAAGGGATGCTGCACGTCTAGCACTTAGACTAGAAGCGGGACCAGAAGATCTGCGTTTTAGCACTATTGATATCCCTTATGAAAAAATTGAGTCTATTTTTGAATTACTGAAGAGTATATACCTATCTGGCGAAACAGGTAAGTCTATAGCTAGATGTAATGTTCACACCTTTCCAAATCCTTCCATTGATCAATTAAAAATTATATATAGTAAGGATGCCGAATGGGCCAACCTTTTAAATGAAGGTATTGCGGAGACCACATCAGAAGAGTTCAATGATCTTCTTGACCAATATGATTTAGTAATCGAAAATCAAAAACAATGGACAGACGAAGAGGATGTTATTGTAATTAGGGCTGCGGAGCCAATAAATATGGCCGCCTTAGCCAATGAGTTTTATAACATTGAAGGAATAACGGAAGTTGACTTAGGAATCCCTGAAGTCAAGGGTAATGATATAGAAATAGAGCAGACCTCAGATGGATGGGATGTTACTTATTACCTGACTATAGGAAGCTCGCTATTAGATACGACTAGAAAGCAGCATGTATGGAAGTATCAAATCAGTGATGAAGGTGAAGTGACCTTTATCTCTGAAGATGGAGAACCTATTCCAGATTGGATGAAGTGTGAAAATACACCCGTTTCAAATCTGTATGGCGGATAATAAAATATAGACTTAGCAACAAGTAAAATATATAAATACTAGAGAAAAATAATTCCTTTCTGAGATTACTCAGAAAGGTTTTGTTTTTTTGGGTAATCAATTTGCCAAGCTATATGTCATTACAGTATACATGCTACTCCTATCAGGATTTATCCAAAGAACATTTGTATGAAATTATGCAACTGCGCCAGGAAGTTTTTGTCGTAGAGCAAAACTGCCCTTACCTCGATGCAGATGGAAAAGACGACATAGCACATCATCTGATTGGTCAAAATAAATCTGGCAGCATACTAGCCTACACAAGACTCCTCCCTAAAGGCAGCGCCTACGAAAACTACTGCGCGATAGGCAGGGTGCTTACTTCCCTAAAAATAAGAAAACAAGGAGAAGGATATACCTTAATGAAAAAGTCCATAGCGCTTTGCAAAGAACTGTTTCCCAATCAACGCATCAAAATATCCGCCCAATCACACCTAGACAAATTTTACCAAAATCTAGGTTTTGTTCCTACGGGGGAAGAATACCTTGAAGATGACATCCCACACCAGGCGATGATTTACCAAGAGAAAATCTGAAGACCCATAAAAAAAGGCTATTCCTCATAGAAGAATAGCCTTTCATTTTATGCTTTCTATACTTTTAAGCAGTTGCTTTCTGCAAAAGTGTACCTTGAGCAGCATCCAAAATACGACGCACTTCCTGTGCATCTGGAGCTTGGGCGTATACACGTAAAACAGGTTCTGTTCCCGAAGGACGAATCATCAACCACTTATCTTCTGCTAACCAGAATTTGTAGCCATCAATATTCTCCGTCTTACCCACTTCATAAGAACCAAAAGCAGAATATACATTATTCTTACAGTTATCAATGATGCTATGCTTTAGCTCATCAGTGATGTGCAAATCATCTCTACCAGTCGAGAATGCACCTACCATATCATATATATCAGCTACTAATTCTTTTATAGTCTTTCCTGTCTTAGCCATAAATTCCATAACCAATAGTCCCATCCAGATACCATCTCTTTCTGGGATATGCCCTTTCACAGCCAATCCCCCAGATTCTTCCCCACCAACTACAACATCCTCTTGAGTCATAATTTCAGCGATATATTTAAAACCAATCTTAGTCACCTCTACATCCAAGCCAAATTGCTTAGCCAATTTTTCCATTTTGTCTGTAACAGAGAAAGTAACAATTACCTTACCTGTCTCATTTTTATGCTTCACCATGTAGTTCAAAAGTAATAATAACAAGTGGTGTGAATCCACAAAATTACCATCCTCATCATACATACCAATTCTATCTGCATCCCCATCATTGGCTAATCCCACAGTGATAGAAGGATCATTTTTGATGGTTTCTGAAAGTGCTATCAAGTTTTTATGAATTGGTTCTGGAGCCTGTCCTTTAAAAGAAGGATCATCATCACAGTGTAGTAGTACTGCACCAGGCAACAATTTACGCACTGCATTTTGACCAGCCCCATACATAGCATCATATGCTACTTTGAAGGGAGCATTATTGATTAGGTCTAAATCAAAGTTGGCCTTAACATGATCAAGATATATAGTCTCTAAATCAACATATTCCA
>CAKZVJ010000281.1 GCA_937923345.1 uncultured Saprospiraceae bacterium | reverse complement strand
AGCTAGCGCTGGCGAAACCACCAAAGTAATCCAAAGTCAAAGCTCGCTTGTACAAGTCACCAAAGTTTTCTATGGTGTCTTGTACAAATGGTAGATGCTTATGGTGAACTCCCGAGCGTCGGGACAAGTTCTGGTGGTTTCACACACGCTCGGAAAGTTCATTATAATATTTACTCAACAGAAAAAGTGGTTTGATTTTTTTTCTGAACGATCGAACACGATCGCGGAACCGAAAGGTGGAGCTCGAAAAGGACAAGAGGTGGTAGCGGTATATCCATGTGGGCAGGCTAGAGACACAATGCTTTGTGTCTTGCAGGGTAGCATGGATGTAGTAGCGGACGACTCGGTGCCGTCTAGATGTAGGCTTGTCCGGAGTCTAGATCGGTATGGCCCCAAAATATGTAGATACCTACTCCCAAACTAAACCAGCTTTTCTGCGTCCCAACCTCGCTCTCTGTGAAATAAGTTGACCTTGACGCCATAGGTATCGTGCAGGTAGTGTGCAATCTGATCCGCGGCATACACAGAACGATGCATCCCGCCGGTACATCCAAAATAAATACTCAAATGATCAAAGCTGCGTTCTAGATAATTCTGCACGGCGGCATCCACGATATGCCGAACATTGTTGAGAAAGGTGGGCATCTCTGAATGCTGCTTGAGAAAATTAATCACCGACTCCTCTCTGCCCGTGATGTGCTTGTAGGGTTCGTAGCGACCTGGATTGTGCAGGAATCTACAATCGAATACAAAGCCTCCGCCGTGGGAACTGCTCGTCTCTGGAATTCCTTTTTTGTAGGAGAAGCTCTTGATATCGATTTCGAGTAGCGCTGATTTGCCTGATTCTCGATCAAAAGAATCAAAAGATGTATTGTCCGCAATAGCCTGCCATGCTTTGCGCAATTCTGGAATTTCTACATTGGGAGAAATCTGCTGTATCAGCCAGCGAACATTATTGATGGCAAAAGGTATACTGTCTAAGAAGTGTTTTTTGCGTTCATAGAGTCCGCGAAAACCGTAGGCCCCCAAGACCTGCATACTGCGGACCATCGCATAAGGATAGTAGTACTGTTTGAAGGTCTGCTTGTCGATAGTCGTCAAGGCACTGGCTTTATCCAGATAGTGCTCTAGCAAGTGCGCGCGTGCATCGTGTGGCAAATTGGCCTTGGCCTGAAATAAGAGACTCGCTAAGTCGTACTGTAAGGCTCCCATTCGCCCACCCTGGTAATCTATAAAGTAGGGTTTGTTATTTTTGATCATAATGTTTCGCGTCTGAAAATCTCGAAACATAAAATAATTTTGCGGCGCTTGTAATAGATAATCCGCGAAGGTGCTAAAGTCTTTTTCTAGCTTGGTTTCGTCAAAAGGAATGTGCGCTAGCTTCAGAAAATAATACTTAAATAAATTGAGGTCCCAAAGGATGGATTGTTTATCAAACGCTTTGGCACCAAAACACTGGTCATAGTCTAAGTTTTCGTGCCCCTTTATCTGTATGCTCGCCAATCGGCTTACGGACTCTTCGTACAAATGAGTGAGGGTGGGTGAAAATTTCTCTTTCCGATTTATCAAAAAGCTATACAGGCTCGTCGCTCCAAGGTCTTCTTGCAAATAGGTTTTGAAATCTGATGCGTGCTCAAATACTTGTGGTACCGGTAGGCCTGCCGCTGAAAAATGCTGACTAAAATAAATGAAGGTCTTGTTTTCGGCTACGTCTTCATTGAAAGTACAGATCGCAGAGTTGTTTTTAGATTCCGCTCGATAGTAGATTCGTTTTGAGCCAGAAGGCGCGAGTGGTAGTAGGCTAGTTGGCGATTCGCCAGCCCACGTGAGGTATAGTTGTTTAAAGGATTTTTCTAATGATTTTGTATCCATACTATGATGCAATTAAGTCATCAAAGCTAGGGAATTTTTAGTACCTGTAGGATATTCAAATTGTTTTTTACTTTTTCAAAGGTATGCATAAGCAGCCATCTCATTATCGCTACTCTAGCGTGTGCGAAACCACCTAAGGGAACCTAAGGCTTCTCTCCCTTGTGCAAGGCAACTAAGTTTTTCTTTGGTGAATTGTGCATAACCGTATTGTTTGAGGTGGAGGTAAATTATTCCTCGACAGGTTTTTTGCTACTAATATTGGTCCAAATTATATCTTTCAACGTTTGAATTCCTTCGCCGGTAACGGCAGAAAAATAAATGTGCGGAAACTCTTCGGGCAGCTCTCCTGAAATCATAGCTTTCAGTTCGTCGTCTACCAAATCAGATTTACTTAGGCCTAAAATCCGTGGCTTATCCAAGAGTTCCTCATTATACATCTTGAGTTCGTGCAGCAAGATGTTGTACTCATGGAGAATATCATCGGCATCACACGGCACGATGAAAAGCAAGGTAGCGTTGCGCTCGATATGCCTCAAAAATCGAACCCCTAGTCCTTTACCTAAGTGGGCGTCTTTGATGATACCCGGTATATCCGCCATCACAAAAGAGTGTATCTTTCTATAGTCTACGATGCCAAGATTTGGTGTCAAGGTAGTAAATGTATAGTTTGCTATTTTTGGCTTAGCCGCGCTCACCACCGAAAGGAGTGTGGATTTGCCGGCATTCGGAAAGCCTACTAGACCAACATCCGCAAGTACTTTCAACTCAAAGATATGCCAACCCTCAATACCCAACTCACCCGGCTGTGCATACATTGGCGTCTGATTGGTTGGATTTTTGAAGTGCGCGTTGCCCTGGCCACCGCGACCACCTCTGAGCAATATTTTCTCCTCTCCTTGCTTAGTAATCTCACAAACAACCTCCCCAGAATCCACATTTCTTACGACAGTACCCAAAGGTACATTGAGGGTGACACTTTCGCCGGCTTTACCAAATCTGTGGTTACCACCGCCAGGCATCCCGTTGTCAGCAAAAATGTGCTTCCTGAATTTGAATGGAAGAAGTGTCCACACGTTGGTTTCTCCGCGCAGGATGATGTGCCCACCTGCACCGCCGTCTCCGCCATCAGGTCCTCCCTTGGCAGTACGCGCATCTCTATAGAAGTGGACTGAGCCTGCACCTCCCGTACCTGATCTCAAAAAGATCTTTACGTAATCTATAAAATTCTGATCCGCCATGGTATGGGAGAATATTTCTTAATTATTTTTTAGTAGTTTTCTTCGCCTTAGACTTGCTGGTTTTAGCAGTTGTCTTTTTAGGCGTAGATTTCTTTTTTGCGCTTGTCTTAGTCGTAGCTTTTTTGGAAATCGTTTTCTTTTTGGTTACCGCTTTTTTTGGACTTGCCTTTTTCTTAGTCGCTTTTTTAGGACTTGACTTCTTACTGGTTGTCTTTTTGCGGCGTACTCCTTTCAGGCTATCTATCTCTAAAGATAAGCGCTCAAAAATAAGTTTGATATCTCCTACGCCCCAAATCTTAACGGAGCAATCCTTCTTGACATAGTAGTTAAAAACAGGCAAGGTAGTTTCCTTATACACGCTGAGTCTATTGCTGATGATTTTCTTATCTGTATCATCTTTTCTACCAGAAGTCTTTCCTCTTTGGACTAGGCGCTTAATGAGTTCTTCATCTGGCACATCTAGCATCAATAGCTTCGATACACCTCCTCTAGTCTTGAGCAATCTATCTAATGCTCTAGACTGTGGTAAGGTACGAGGAAATCCATCAAAGATGTATCCTTTAACCTTTGGATTGGCCTCCACCTTTTCCTTAAGCATCTTTATAGTTACTCGATCAGGTACCAGTTCGCCTTTATCAATATACTTCTTAGCCTCTTTACCAAGTTTAGTATCGTTTTTTAAGTTGTATCTAAAAAGGTCCCCTGTAGAAATGTGTAGTAGACTGTATTTCTTGACAAGCTTTTCTGCTTGTGTTCCTTTGCCAGAACCAGGTGGGCCAAATAAGATTATATTTATCATTATTACAATTTTCTTGTTTTCAAAATAAGGATAAGATAGAAACTTTACGTTTAAAGCAAAGTAAATGCATCTCTATCATTTAAAAAATTAAACTGCTCTCTAAATCTCAACATTTGGGTTTTGTCTAAACTGGCAGTAATTATTTCTTCTTTGTCTTTTGCAGATGCAATATCATGCCCCATAAAATCTATGATGGCTGAGTCTCCTATATAATGTAACCCAACACCATCTGTACCTATTCTGTTCACTCCGCATACAAAGCAGAGATTTTCAATTGCTCTAGCCCGTAGTAATTGTCTCCAAGCCGAAGCTCTCGTGTGCGGCCAATTGGCGACATACAAAAGGAGGTCATAGTTTTCTGTATTTCTACTCCATACTGGAAAGCGTAAATCGTAGCAGATCAAAGGTTTTATTCTCCAACCCTTGTATTCCACAATCAGCGCGTCCTTTCCAGCACTGTATACTTCACTTTCTTTGCCGTAGCCAAAAAGATGCTTCTTGTCATAGTGGAGTATCCTGTCTGCTTCTATCCAATAAAATCTATTGAAATACTTGTCAGAAGACTTAGTAGGAATGCTTCCACAAATAGCACAGTCTAATTCTTTAGCTAGAGCTTGCATCCATTGCGCTGTAGGCCCTTCGACTTTCTCTGCCGCTACGTCAACGTTGATCGTGAACCCAGCATTGAACATCTCAGGCAATAAAATAAGGTCTACGTCTTGGTGTTTTCTAATGAGCGGCTCTAGATATTTCCTATTGGCCGCCGCGTCTTCCCAGATAATGTCAAACTGTATAGCTGCAATCTTAAGCATAAGGCTAGTCTATCTTGGGTTTAAAAAAAGGGCAGCGCCAAATGAATGGAACTGCCCTACAATTATCTTTAAAGTGCTTATACTATCCTATGGCGTGTAGCAGCACACTAAATTTTTTATTTAGCAGCTTCAGCAGCTGGCTCAGCAGCTCCTTCTGCTCCTTCTGCAGCTGGAGTTGCAGCTCCATCATCAGCAGCAGCACTCTTAAGTGCTCTTGGAGTTTCAACGATTGCTACTGGTGTAGCGCCTGGAAGCATTACTTCGATACCATCGTTTATTTCTAACTCTCTTACTCTAGCAGACATCCCCAATTCTAATTTGCTGATATCTACAAAGATTTCTTCTACTAAACTTTCTGGATTTACTTTCACCTTGATTCTACGAATCAATTGCTGGATCTTACCCCCTGTCTTCACTCCTGGCGATTCTCCTTTGAAACGAATAGGCAATTCAAGAATCATCTTTTTATTAGGCACCATTTCCTGAAAATCAAGATGTACCAACTCATCCGTTACTGGGTGCGTCTGTAAATCTTTAAGGATACACTTGGTAGTGGTACCTCCAGCGTTCACTTCAACAACCTTGAAGTCAGCACTGTATACTAGGTCCTTAAATTCTCTTTTATGCGCATGAAAGTGAATATTGTTTTCACCTCCGTATATTACAGCAGGAACGATATTTTCTCTTCTAAGTGCTGCCGATGACTTCTTGCCAGTTGCAGATCTTAATTCTCCGTTGATGCTATGTGTTTTCATGATAAAACTATTTAGAATTGTCCATTTCTATAAAAGGAATGCAAAGATAGGTTTTTTTTGCTTTTTATGCACCTTGCTCAGCAATTTAATTGATTTGGGCTTGCAAGGCAGTTAGATAAAACTAACTGGATGGCTATCAGCCATTTACAAACAATGCAGAAATAGATCTGTGCTCGTGCGTGTTTCTTATGGCCTTTGCAAACAATTTTGCGGTAGAAAGGACCTTAATTTTAGTACTTTTTTGCTTTAGTGGAATGGTATCACATACAATAAGCTCCTGTAAATGAGAGTTCTCAATATTCTCATAAGCTTTACCTGAAAGTACAGGATGGGTACAAATTGCTCTAACGCTCTTCGCCCCTTCTTTCATGAGGATTTCAGCTGCCTTGCATAAGGTACCCGCCGTATCCACTAAATCATCTACTAATATAACATTGGCGTCTTTTACTTCACCGATCAGCGTCATCTCTGCTACATGATTTGCTTTTTCACGATGTTTGTCACATATCACCAGCTCGGTACGGAAGTATTTGGCAAAGTTTCTCGCACGCTTCACGCCACCCACATCTGGAGAAGCAAATATGACGTTATCCAATCCTTCATTTTCTAGGTATGGGATAAAAATGGCCTCACTCTTTAAGTGATCTACTGGAATATCGAAAAAGCCTTGAATCTGATCTGCATGAAAATCCATAGTCATGATTCTATGGGCACCAGCTGCCTCTATGAGATTGGCGATTAGTTTTGCAGAAATCGGAACTCTGGGTTTATCCTTTCTATCCTGTCTCGCATAGCCATAAAATGGAATTACTGCAGTAATGTAGCCAGCAGAAGCCCGCTTCACGGCATCAATCATCAACAAGAGTTCCATTAAATTTTCTGAAGGGGCAAAGGTAGATTGGACAAAAAACACATAAGACCCACGAACGGACTCATTGATCACTGGCTGCATCTCGCCATCACTAAATCGGAAGAGCGTCTTGTCTCCTAAAGTGTGTCCATAATAATCGGCAATCTTACTAGCTAGATACTCTGAATTTTCTCCTGAAAATATTTTGACTTCCATTGGGTTATGTGTGTTTCATGAGCTGCAAATGTACAAAGAAATGAAATGCTTTATTAAATGAATGCTTCGGTAATTTCCGATAAATTAAACATCAAAGTAAAGTAAGTACCTGACAATCTTCCAGTTACAAAACCAAGTGCACTCCATTTAACAAGCTGGTTATCAGAAACTTAAAACTTACTCTCAAACCCTTGTTAATGAATGGATGTCGATCAGAATGCTAAAGCTTAATTAAGACCGCTCCTTTTTCTACTGCCTGACCCAATTTTACTTTTATACTCTTTACGTCCAGATCGTGAGGAGCCTTGATCACGTTTTCCATTTTCATGGCTTCCAGAATAAGTAGACTTTCGCCTTTCTTAACGGCTTCAGACTCCTTGACCAATACTTCTATAACTTTACCAGGCATAGGCGCCTTGATCTCTTTTACTTTTGCACTCTTGGCAGAAAGTAAACCCATATCTTTTATCAACAAATCCAACTCCGTTGAAATCGTACAAATATGCCGCTTACCATCTAGCTCTAAGATCACTTCCTTCTTCTCGAGATCGACCTGCTCAAGGCTAACATTGTAATTTTTGGAATCATGGATAAGACTGTAAGATCCATCTACTTTCGGACGAAGATCTAATGGTGCAGTTAAGTCCACTTCTACGTCATTCTTACCATCTACCTTTACTGTTACTCTTTTCTGTTTAGCCATGCTTTCCTAATCTTGTCATTAAGTGAACTTCAAAAATAGTATATATAAGATAAATAGAGAAAAAGGGAATCAAAAAGTAATTATCAGTTGGCTTTTGCACCTTTGAATAGATAGCGACCAACAAGATGCATAAGAACATTTTCGTAATCATTACAAATAGAATCACACTAGTAAAAGTGTTTTTATTTTTCTGTTTTGCGATAATAGATCCCATCACAAAAATCCCCACCGATAGAATAACAAAAAAAGAAATTGTTGCCCAAGAGAGTACTTGCGCGTTTTGGATAAGCACATTGAAATTGAGAAGGAAAACAAGTAGGCTTGAAAATAAAGTAACCGCCCCTAATTTAGTATAGAACTGTTTACTATTCATTTGTCCTGACTCACGTCTACAACCAGTTTATACATAAATGCTCCAAGTAAGAGTACTAAAAGACCAATGGCAAAAACAGGCTTCTCAAATCCAAGATACCCGTCTATCCACCGTCCACCAAAAAAACCAATAGCAGCGTAGATAGCCATCTGAGCGCCCATACCCGAGTACTTTAAAGCTGGATTTATTTTTCTTGGTTGCTTAGAATCAACCGGCGGTTTCTTTGACAAGTTTTGCTTTTGATTTAGATTTTGAAGAGGATGCCATTCCACCCATATTACAGGTTACATTAAATGTCGCATCTTGGTCTACTATCAATTTTCCAGTGGTAACATCTCCTTCTATCTTTGCATTATCTTTGACGTGTAAGGTGCCTCTCACAACTAGGTTGCCACTAAAACTACCTTCAATCAAAGCGTTTTCACAGGTTACGTCGCCGGAGATCATGCCACTTGGTCCTATGATCAACTTAGAAGAACACTGCAAATCTCCCTCTAGTGTTCCATCTACGCGAATATCACTTTCAGAGCTTACTGTCCCTTTCACGGTGGTTCCTTGTACCAAACTATTGAGTGCATGAGAATGCCCCGCTCCGTTGCTCGTTGATTTCTTCACTGTATTTTCATTCTTTTTTGATCCAAACATATTTCAATCTTAATGTCCTTGTTAATATGGGAATTATGAGTTTAAAATTAGCAATTAAAATTGAAATACTCCTTACCGGCTAACCAATAAGGAGTATTTCACTCATTATTTATATGAATGACTGTCTCTTAGAAATTTGGACAGTATACATTTCTCTTTTCTGGCCCGCAGATTCTGTAGTTGACAGAAAACTCAAATGCTCCATTGAAGTTTGAAGCTTCGTTCAATGATGAAGTATTCAAATCATAACTGAATCCAATACCAAAATCTTCGTATTCAAATCTAGTAGTCAAAATCAAAGCATCCATGTGTGTTTGATCATCCAATCTGTGCGTGATTCTCGCCCATGCACCAATCTGGAAAGCTTGATAGTATCTTCTACTGTTTCCTAGACGGAATCTAACAGCCGTACCAGGTACTACCTGCCAAGATGGCCCCTGGAAGAAAGTTACGATGTTAGGTACAATCGCTATTCTAGAACCTGCGCCTGAAAATTCACCCCCAGCGTGCAGAGTCACTTTTGTAAATAAAGTTTCAGTGCCTTCACCATTGAAAGAAATATTCGCTCTATTTAAGTGAGAATATGCACCTCCGATAAAGAAGCTATTGTTTTCATCTAGCACTGAGAACCACAATAAACCAGCAGATAAATCAGCAAAAACAAAATTGTCTCTATCAAAATTTCCCAATTCTTGAGAATCTGCCGTCGGATCAAATCCACCTTCTCCATCGTGCTGCGTCCCCCAACGTACGCCTAGAAAATCTATCGAACGTTGAGATACACCCGCATCAGCTCCTACTACTAAGTAGTGCGATTCATCTCTATATCCACCCATACGCTTGGCATAAGAACCAGATAGCTTGGCTGTATTGGTAGTGAATCTTGAAGTACCGGCGACATCGCCCCAGAGCGTAAGTCCCACGCCGAAGTAATCGTATCTTCCTACTGGAATTCTTTGGTCGTAAGAAGCAGAATAGGTATTAAATGAATTTTGAAACCCAGTGACGCTTGACCACTGATTTCTATAATTAGCGGTAAGTCTAATGTTGCAATTCATCACACCAGTTAAAGCTGGATTTAGATTAGTGGGTGACATATAGAATTGCGAAAAGTGGATATCCAGCTGCGCATTAGCGGTAAAGGACATCAACCCCACAAAACATAGTATCAATAAGTGTTGAACTTTTTTCATATTAGATTTTTAATGTATTCGATATAAATGGGCCCATCGAATCAATGTTTTAAACCTCTCTACTTGCTAAACCAAAGAATTGGGCTTGTTCTATTGAACAGTAATAATAGTGAAAGATACATCTTTTAGCAAAAATAAATAGTTAAAATGACGATTTGAACCGCATTTATTTACCATTATTTGCCATCCGACAAAACTTCTGTTAGGTGGAGGGTGTTTATGACGACGCTTCTATATATGTCAACTATTGGTTTTCAGGCTTCCAGGAAGCCCCATACTCTTCTACCAAGATGTTATCATAATGATCCGCCTTCTCGAATAAAGTGTTAAAAAACAGCTTGCTTGTCTGGTCGTCAAAGTATTTATCATAGATAAGTAGGGAAAGTATAATATCCTGCCCCTTCACTGAAAAGGTTAAACCATCCAGCGTATAATTTTCTTTGAGCATCATATTATATACCGAGATAATGTCTTTCTCTGGAATGGTACATAAATAGGCATCTCCCATGATAAGACCTGTTTCCTCATGGTAGCTAATTTTGATGCGTGCAGACCCTCTTTTCACCTCCCAACAGTTGAGCCCTCTCCTAGACAGTTGTACATCATATCCAAGGCTCGTCAACATAGCCTCAATAGTAACGCCCATACCTAGCGGTAGGTATTCATCTACTACATTGGGTAATTTAACCTCACAGCCACAATTGAAGCAATATTTATTCTCAATTTTATCCTCGCTCACGATGGTGTGACAAGAGGTGCAAATGGCGCTCACTTGCTTTCCAGAGGCCATAAACTTGTCAATGTTCTGCTTGACATAACGTATTGGCAATGAAAATCCTATAGAGTTTCCATCGACGATGGAGAAAGAATTGACACCAATGATTTTACCCTTTTGATTCACCAAGGGGCCACCGCTGTTGCCCGGATTGAGCGCTGCATCATGCTGAATAAATTCAAGATTATTTTTCACAATCTTTGGATTGGAAACGATGCCTTTTGTAAAGGAAAACTTCAAGCCAAAAGGATGGCCAATTGCCATTATTTCTTCGCCGATATGTAATTCAGAATCCGCGCACATCTCCCCTTTCTTTGATTGATTTAACTTAGAGGCATCCAGAAAGGCCAAATCTAAGTGCTCATCGACAAACAAGACTTTAGATAAATGCTCTTCAAAGGAATGCCCATTGAGAACTACCTGGTCATTGCCCCTGATAACGTGTTCGTTGGTCACGATCAGATCATAATCGCCTAGATAGAAGCCCGTCCCTAAGGAATAGGGATTGGCTATCTGTACTACGATATCGCGATATAAATCTATAATTGTCTCCATGGCTTATTAAAGCTTGACACAATTTAGTCATTTCAAAGCTGTTATGAAATAGTGCTGTACAAATTTAATTGATGAATCATCAATAGATACGACTTGGCAAAAGATTGCTTACTGCCAAAATCCAGGTTGCGGGTATTGGGATCCAAGTTTGGAAAATCCTGTCGATGCCGCTTGGTGATGATTTCTATAGCCTGCTTGATGCTTCTTTTCTGCAATTTGCCCTCATCGACATACTTGGCTGTAAATCCTAGCGCAGTGAAATATTCAGATTCTATAATTTGATAATATAATATAAAGAGGTCTCGCACTGGTTTGGGTACCGCGTAGTTAAACATACAATAGCCAATGATATATCCTGGCACCGCGAGAGCGATTTCATCATGCCCATTCTCATGATACCAATCCATGTTGTGAATCTCCCCTTCTATAAAGGCTACCACTTTGGCTTGCTCAACAGAGGTCGTAATCCCAAAAGTAGCAGAGACATCATACATTTCTTTAAAATATTCTTCCTTGGATCGTTGAGCCAACTTTCTAAACTCCTTGATCAAGGCAACATTTCTTTGGACAGTCTTTTTGGTATTCTTGGCAAAGTAAAATCTATGTATCCGTTCCAAAGACTCCATCATAAAACCTTCTGGCCTTGTCAGGCAATCCAATTTGTAGCAAAGGTCTAGCAACAAATAAGCTACCCCACCTGGATACTCATTGAGAATGATATTGTCCTTCTCCAGATAAGTCAGCACCTCTTCGATTTGCCGGATGATGAAGTTGTATTTCACCTCCTTCTGTTGATCATCTATTTCGGTCTTACACTCAGAGTCTACCTCCTTGAGCACATCAAACTCATCCAATAGTAGATCATCAATCTTATCTGCCTGCGTAGACAACTCCTTCAAGGCATAGTACAATTTATATGGAGAGCCATCTATCAAAAATGAATTAAAGACAAGCACAATGTGACTGCTTTCATCTATCGCAAATCGACTGTACTTGAGGTCATAATTCTTTTCTACTAGTCTCCGCATAAAGCCAACCCCCGGTGCTTTTACCTGAGCGACTTTGGTTTTTACGCGTATGGCTTTCTCATCTATTTCGCCAGTGATCAACTTGGATCCTTGTAGAATCTTGAAGTACAAAATATCCCCTTCCCGATTCCAAGACACATTCTCTTCATCCTCATTATATAAGTATTGAAAGAAATGATCGTAGGCAGTAGCATACTCTTTTTGGTCGAACAATTTGAGCGAGGACTCCCAATGCGCATATTGCTCCGCTGACTTATAGGCATCAGAATATCTACCAAACTTTATGTTCGGTTGATCATACTCGGGAGTATTCGTATTAAATATGCGATCAAAGAATCCCATTAGGCAGCAATTGGTTATTATTGTGTCTGCAAAACTAATAAAATCCACCCACTTATGAGTGCCTTCAGAACTACGCTTCCTTCCTTCATGCCGGATTTGCAGTTGGACCACCGAGAAAGCATCGCTTGTTTTGGATCTTGTTTTGCGGAGCATATGGCTAAGCGCTTGCAAGATGCTAAATTTGACTGCCTACTCAATCCTTTTGGCATACAATATAATCCCATCAGCATCGCGCAGAGCATCGACCAAATTTTGGAGGACTATTCATTTTGTGACCGCGACTTGGTGAAGAATGAAAGTCGGTGGTTTTCACTTTTACACCATAGCACTTATTCAGACAAGAAAGCTGATGCCCTGAAAAACAAATTGCAAAAAGCAGCCAGCGAGGCCAAGCAAAAATTACAGCAGACCAAACTTTTCATCTTCACCTTTGGTACTGCCTACTACTACCAGCATAAGGCGACAGACATCATCGCCGCCAATTGTCATAAACTTCCGCAAGAGCAATTTGACAAAAAACGCTTCTCTGCAGAAGAAATAACAAAGCACTTTTCAAATACCTTAGATAAACTATTCCGTATCCACCCGGATGCGCACTTTATTTTCACCGTGAGTCCTATTCGACATGCGAAGGATGGCTTGATTGAAAACACGCGCAGCAAAGCGAGCTTGCATCTTAGTATAGAGGCAATCCTCAAGCAGTATCCTCAGGCTATATATTTTCCATCTTATGAGATCATGATGGACGATCTGCGTGACTATCGTTTTTATGGCCCGGACATGTTGCACCCCACACCCACTGCTATAGAGTATATTTGGAAGCACTTTACCGAGTATACCTTTTCCAAAGAAACGCATGCTTTGAGCAAACAAATCACGGCTATCCAGTCGGCCGTAGCGCACCGACCTTTTCATGTAGACAGTGAGGGCCACCAAAAATTTATTCGCAGTACTTTACAGAAAATTTCGAAGCTACAAGAATCACATCCTAACTTATCGTTTAGAGAAGAGAAGGCCCAATTGGAGAAACAGCTCTTATAATATTTGTTTAGAAATATTTTTTGGGAGGATTTTCTATACCCTAAGCATTTATTTTTTTTAGAAATATGTATACGGGCACCCATGTGCGAAAAGGCACATGGGCGGGCTCTACGTTTGTACTCCGCAGCCTAGATACTCATTCAGAATATCACTCTCTAGTATTCTCCCGATGCATCGGGCTCATCCGTCGACAGTGATTTCTTCATTGAGTATATAGACTACTGCATACCACTGCGATCCCTTCTGCAAAAAAGAAAGTACCTATCCTTATACTGTTCAATAAAATTGTAGCATTCCGCTTACCACTGAATCTCTATTATTTACTATGTTAGATAATACACTACATTATTAACTAATTTAATTTTCAGCAGTCCTTATGTCAAGTTTATAATTCTCTATTGAGATTTTTTTTTAGTATTCTAATCTTGATTGCTGTTCTTTCACGTTCTTTTTTTCCATGACTGAACATTGCTTGCAAAAAAGATACAGTGTATCTTTTTAGTGAAGGAACCACAAACTACGGCTTGTGGCTTCAAAGTAGTTCTTTTTTGATTATAATATTCACTAGCCTCAACAAGTTTGTCTCGGTTTCCTCATTATAAATATCCACCGGATATTTATTGCTATTCAACATTCGGTCACCTCTCGACTGTAAACCTGCCTGACTGCGTCACGCAGGCAGGGATTCTTAACGCTTATGTAAGCTAAAAAGTCTACAGGCTTAAAACTCGTTATAGATACTTTTTCACCCTTAATTGTAAGTAATAACGGAATGCTTGTTCGACTGTATGGCTGAACGTTTGACTCAGACAGTTAAGCCTTCTGACGACTTTTCTTAACGCTTACAACACTAAATCTTTCAAGGTCGATATTTATTCTAGGTTAATAATTTTACCCTTATTTAGATTCAAAAAGCCCTAAATGGAAACTAAATATTCATTTGCAATCTCGATAAATTATTCTAGAAAATAAAAGGTATCTTAACTCTACTGTACAACAAACGGATAATCAGTTAACCTTATTCATTGGCTTAAAGAAAAATT
>CAKZVJ010000280.1 GCA_937923345.1 uncultured Saprospiraceae bacterium | reverse complement strand
GCAGGCTTAACAACTACCTCTGGCGCTACTTCTATACCATCATCTAGTGCTGCTTACTTGTCTGGTAACTGGTCTGTGAGAGTGACCGATGCAAATGGATGCACTGTAACTTCACAACCTATGAGCTTACAGATTAATGATAATCCTGTAGCGTTGGCAAGAAACAACGGCCCGATCTGTGAGGATGGAGGAGACATTCAGTTGATAGGAAATGAAGTAGCAGGAGCAGTATACAATTGGTACCTAGGCGATCCAAATGCAGGTGGTACATTATTCAGTACGGATATGTCCCCAACTATATTTAATCCAGAGGTGTCTTCTACTGATTACTACTTAGTAGTTGAAATGAACGGATGTGCTTCCCCTGCAGTAATGACTACAGTAGAAGTTACAGCTAAACCTGAGAGTAGCCCTCTCGCGGTATACAATTTGCAACCAGATTGTTCTCTAGAAGACCTATTGTTGGAATCGAATGCAATTGGTGCGGGACCATTTGAATACTTATGGACTGGGCCAAATGACTTCATTTCAACAGAGATGAATCCATCTATCATGAATATCAATGAAGACGGAAATGGATCTTATACCTTAGTATTGACTGATGCAAACGGATGTCAAAGTACATCGACAGTAGAGATTAACAATATTACTAATCCACAAGCGCAGCCTGTAATTGCCACACAAGGCATAAGCTGCGATGAAGGATCAATAGTATTGAGCACCCAAGCTTATTTTGGAACCAATGTAACATACACTTGGACAACTCCAAATGGAGATGTGACAAATATCTCAGGTTTGAATACAAATGAGATTACGATTTCACCTGTAGATGTAAGTATCCATGATGGAGACTATACAGTATCAGTAGTAGTAGACAATTGTACAATAGAATCTGCACCATTTAATCTAGAAGTATTGGAAGAGCCAACAGCGGCTCAGCCAAGTGCTCTCTCGACTGGAGTATGTGTAGGTGACAATATTCAACTACAGTCGCCAGTAGCGGCAGCATACTTATGGAGTGGACCTAATGCATTTACATCTGAGCTACAATTCCCCGTAATTGAGAATCCAGATTTAGGAGCAGCAGGAACATACTTCTTGACCGTATTTAATGAACAAGGATGTAGATCTGAAACGGCATCTATTGAAATAACAGTAGATATCAGACCGGAAGCTCCTACACTAATAGTGGTCGATCAGTCTCTATGTGATGGAGAAATGATACAGTTGAGTACGTCTAGTATTTGTGATGAATATAGATGGATAGGACCAGGTGGGTCAAGTACCTCTACCCTTTCCAATCCATTATTAAGTACAACGACAAGTAGTACTGCAATTCCAAGTACAAATGAAGCTTACAACGGCGGAATGTGGTCCGTGATTTGTGTGAACGGAAATGGGTGTGAGTCAGAAAACTCAAACACAATTGATGTGAGTATTATAGATCCACAGACGCCAACTCCGGTAGCTAGTCAGTCTATTGCATGTGAAATGGAAGCAGTATCATTGATGGCAGGAAGTGGCTACGATTCAGGTACAATCTTTACTTGGTACGATGCAGATCCTAATTTAGGAGCAGCAAATGTAATCAGCAATCAGATGGATGCAGATTTATCTGATCAGATAGAGGCAGGTGACTACACCTTCTTCTTACAGATTACACAAGATGGTTGTGTTTCTGAAGCAGTACCCGTATCCGTAACTATAGCAGCCATGCCAGATGTACCAGTAGCGACCAACGAAGGACCTACCTGTGAAGGAATGGATATAGAACTTACTGTTCTCAATCCAGATCCAGAAGTATTGTATAGATGGTTTAGAGTGATTGACAACTTCCAAGTAGGAACAGGGGCAACACTTGTATTATCATCTACTACACAGGCAGATGCAGGAGGTTACTATGTGACAGCAGAGAATGATAACTGTGACTCGGGCGCATCCAATGTGACTCAGGTAATAATAGATCAAGTACCTGCCATCATAGCTGATGCTGGAAACGATGATATTGTATGTTCTTCTGAATACACGCTAGAAGGAAATTTCATTGCAGAATCAGAAGGTACATGGACGATGATAAATCCTAACGGATCAACGCAAATACTAACTCCAGAACAGTCTACTACAGTGGTAACTGATTTAGCTCTGGGAGAAAATATTTTTGTATGGTCAGTCGGATCAGGAGCATGCTTAGATGCATCAAGAGATACGATTAGAGTGATTTACAATGATGATCCGGTCGCAACAGATGATGTATATACAATTGCGATTAATGAGCAAATTGATGATAGTGTATTGAATAATGATACTCCAAATACATCAGATTTTACCGTGAGTAATTTTACAGAACCAAGCAATGGAATATTGGTTCAGAACACTGATGGAACATTCAGCTATGTTCCGAATGAAAACTTTGTAGGAACAGATTCTTACTCTTACGAATTGTGTCATATGTTCTGCCCAGAAAATTGTGTTGAAGCAACTGTATTTATAACAGTGGGAGAAGATGCAGAGTGTTTTGCGCCAACAATCATGACGCCAAACGGAGATGGTATAAATGATACATTCACCATTCCATGTCTGAGTAATTTTGAAGGAAGCCATATGTGTATTTTCAACAGATGGGGAGATGAAGTATTTAGATCAGAGAACTATCAAAATGATTGGGACGGAACATTTAGAGAAGATGGTAACACACTACCAAGTGGTACTTACTTCTATGTACTACAAGTAAACGATGGAAATAATACAGTTATGAACGGATACATATTTATAGAACGCTAGTAATTGATGATTAAAAATTATTTAGAAAATTAAAAATTTAAAAAAATGATAAAGAACCTAAATATATTGATGTTAGTGCTAGCGATGATATCAGTGTTGAGTCTTACGGCTCAACAGGATGCGCAGTACACACAATGGATGTTCAACAAGCTAAGTTTGAATCCTGGCTACGCCGTCAGTAGTGATCACGCATGCGGATCAGCATTACACCGTTCACAATGGGTAGGTCTAGAGGGTGCACCAGTTAGTCAATCCTTAAACATTCGTGTACCCTTTACAGGAAAGAATGTAGGAGTAGGTTTATCAATTAACCATGATAAAATAGGCCCTACAAATTCTTGGACAGTAAGTGGAATCTATGCATATCGTTTTGATTTTGGTAACAATAGACACTTAGGTGTAGGTTTACAAGGTACGGTAAGGTCGTATAGAGTAAACTACACAGAGACGCTTACTATTCAATCAGGCGATGGATCTATCCCTACTACAAATGAGACCAGAACAATTCCAAATTTTGGGGCAGGATTGTATTATTACACGCCAAAGTTTTTTATTGGATTATCTGCACCTCATTTATTGCAAGGAGATTTGTCTTTCTTCAATGATGGGTCAAATAATACAGATTTTTCAAGAGAAGAAACACATGCCTTTTTAATGGCAGGAGCAGTATTTGATTTGAATGATGTTTTAAAGTTGAAGCCATCTCTTCTATTTAAGTATGTAAAGGATGCTCCGTTTGATGCAGATTTACATGCCAGCTTGATTTTCTATGATACTTTTTGGGCGGGTCTTACATATCGTTTAGGCGGTATAGCGAACAGCCCAGGAGAATCATTAGATATTGTATTGCAGTTACAGTTGAGTAGAGCAATCAGACTTGGATTTGCCTATGATTTTACATTATCAAAAGTAAGAGACTATAGTGATGGGACATTTGAAGTAGTATTAGACTACTGTTTAAATCCTGGAAACGATAGATTGACTAATCCACGATTCTTTTAAAAAAAAACCACAAATCAAAAATACAAATCATGAAAAATATTAAATTAAGCATATTGGTTGTATTAGGTATTTTGGTATCTAATTACACTAATGCTCAATCCAATAAAGTAGCACTCAGCCTTTATAAAAAATTGGGGTATAAAGTATCTATTCCAAAATTTCAGGCAGCGGAAGGTATGAGTTTAGAAAACATGCAGCGCATAGCAAATAGTTATAGGCTAAACCATGATACACCAAACGCGGAATTATGGTATAGCCATGTAGTACAGGAAAGTAATAATCCAGAAGATTATTTACACTATGCACAAGCTTTGCAGAGCAATCAAAATTTTGATACCGCTAAAGAGTACTTTTTGAAGTATGATGATATGGTGGGCGATGCAAGTAATGATAAAAGAGGTGCATTATTGGCTGCTTCAATTGACAGAATGTCAAGCTTCAAAAATAGCCAAGTAGAAATCAAAAATGAAGATGTATTAAATACAAAGAAATTAGATTTCAGTCCAATGTATTTTCAAGACAAGGTAGTTTTCGTTTCTACAAGAGATGAAAAAAGTTTGTTGAGTGGGATTAAAGACATCTGGATTGATGATAACTTTATGGCGCTGTGGGAATCAACTAGAAATGAAGATGGAACTCTAACTACACCAGAAGTATTTTCAGAGAAGATTACCACGAAATTTCACGAAGGACCTTTATGTTTCAACAAATCAGGAGATAGAGTATTCTTTACAAGAAATGATTTCAAAAGTGGAAGAAGAAGAAATAATTCAAAAGGAATTATGAAGCTTCAGATTTATACATCGGTTAAAGAGAGTGATGAGTGGTCAAAGCCATCATCAATGAACTTTAATACTAAGGAATATGAAGAGGCACATCCGGCTATTACACCAGATGGCAGAAGATTGTATTTTTCTTCAGACCGCGAAGGTGGTTTTGGAGGAATGGATTTATATGTAAGTGAATTCACTAACGGTGAGTGGAGTGCACCTGCCAACTTGGGTGAGAACATAAACACTGCTGGTAATGATGTATTTCCTTATGTACATGAAGATGGAACACTTTACTTTGCATCCAATGGATGGGAAGGATTAGGAGGCCTTGACATTTATGAGGCTAAGGTAGGATCTGATAATTCATGGGTAGGTGTAGATAATATTGGTACACCATTCAATTCACCAAAGGATGATTTTGGATTGATTATGAACGAAGAAAAGACTGAGGGTTATTTGACTTCTGCTAGAGAGGGTGGACATGGACAAGATGATATCTACAGCTGGAAAAGACCTAGTGCTTCTGTAGTTAATGAAGCAACTATTTGTGCTTACGAAGCGGGAACAGACAAGCGTTTGTCAGATGTAGAGGTTACTGTTAATGACCCGGCTACAAGTAATGGAGATGCTGTATTGAAATTAGTAGAAACAACTAATGAAGATGAGTATATTCTAAAATTTAAGAATGAAGGTAATAACGGAACGGGTGATATTATGGGTAAGTTTACAAACCAATCAGGTGTATTTACTATGCCAGTTCAACCTAATACGGATTACGATTTTGTGGCAAAGAAAGAGGGATACAAAGTAACGATGGAATCTATGAATGTATCGAGATCTTTGTTGCGTTCAAATTATGAATTCTGTATCCCAATGGAGCCAATCAATTGTTTGGTACTAGAAGGAATAGTAAAGAACAAGAAGTTGAAAAATACAATCCCTAATGCAACGGTAACGATGGTCAACAAATGCACAGGGGATGAGGTAGTTGTTACTTCAGATGCCAATGGTGATTTTGATTTTCCATGTGTGGATTGTGATTGTGAGTACTATCTAAAAGGAGAGAAGACTTTCTTCACGGAAGGTACAAATACAGCTAGCACAATGGGACTCAATTGTGCAGGAGGTGGAAAGGTAGAAGTTCTTTTGGAGCTCACTCCTTATGATCCAGCAGCACCAAAACCATTGGCAGTAACACCATCATTTGAAGGAACAAAAATTGTCGAAGGAGCGGTTATAGAATTGCCACATATCTACTACGATTTTGATCAATTTTATATACGTGATGATGCGAGTAGTGATTTAGATCGAGTAGTCCGCTTGATGAAGCAATACCCTACCCTATCTATCGAATTAGGTTCGCACACGGATGCAAGAGGAACTGAAGAGTACAATAGAAACCTATCTCAGAACAGAGCAAATGCGGCAGTCCAATACATCGTAAAGAAAGGTATTTCTGCGGCAAGATTAGTTGCTAAAGGATATGGAGAATCTCAGTTGAGAAATGGATGTGCCAACTTCATCGAATGTCCAGAAGAAGAGCACCAGTACAACAGAAGAACGGAAGTGAGAGTACTGAGATTTAATGATCCTAATATAGGTGTGAAGTATTTAGAAAATTTACCGATTAAGATTGACAAGGCAGATCCATCTAGAAGTTGGATTTGGAACTAATCAAAATTAAATTATTTAGATATACAGAGTAAGGGCCTAGGATGTAAAAATTCTAGGCTCTTTTTTTTGCGCAATGGATAGGAATGATGCGATCCCGATTTTTTCTATCGGGAGAAGCAGACCCAGCTATTTTCTGCTGGGGCCGAAGCGAACGCGGAGTCATGGATAGCCAGGTATATGGTCGACGTTTCTTTACGGAGACTATATATGCGCCCGCATAAAAATAATAGCTATACAATTTATGTGGGGGTATCCTCAGCTGCCCATCACCACAAAGGCTCCTATGCTGAGGTCGGGCTTTCCATGGGTGCACTTCGTTCCCGTCCCATTGTGCATGACCTTCTTTTCGCTAAGGCTTCATTCAGTTCAAGCAAAATGTGACTGCTCCTAGGGTCGCACCATTCCTATCCCTTACCCGGTAAAACCTAATTGGGAGATTAGTCTTATCTTTAGTGCAAAAATTATAGTTTATGTTTTGCAAGTTAGGACAAAGTGAATTAGATTTTGAATGGTTGTTATTTGATTTTGATAATACGCTTGTAGATTTTCATAAAGCATCTGAATTGGCATTTCATAAAGCACTAGATGAATATGATATCACATATGATGATTCGTATTATAAATTGTATGGAAAAATTAATGCAAAAATATGGAGTGATTTTGAGCAAAAATTAATCACTGCAGAAGATATTCGTCGCACGAGATTTACACTTTTTCTAGAGGAGATAGGCAAAAAAAGTATAGACGGTTATGCAATGAATGCAAGTTACTTGTCGAATATAATAACGTTTACCAGTATTCGTCCAGAGGTAGTATATATGTTAACTAGGCTCAAAGGGAATTTTAAAATGAGTATTATCACAAATGGTTTAAAGGAAGTACAGCGAGCTCGTTTGTCTAAGTGCAACATAGACCATCTCTTTGACTCAATAGTAGTATCGGACGAGATCGGTGTAGCTAAGCCAGATGCTGCTTTTTTTGAATATACGATGAATACAATCGAAGAAAAGATTGATAAAGAAAAGATACTTGTCATTGGGGATAGCCTGAAATCTGATATCGCTGGTGCAAAATTGTTTGGTCTTAAATCATGTCTTATAAATACTGGCGATGTTGAGAAAAATTCAGCTGATATAGTTCTTGATGATGTACTAAAATTAGAGGAGCTTATCACCGATTTCTACATTCCTGTAAATTGTGATTGGTATGACTATTTGGAGATATATGCGATGAGAAAAACCATCGTTAATATCGAAGTCAAAACGGCAGAAAACACCAAAATTATAACAACCAGAATCCAAGATTTAGAGACAAAAAACAAAGAAGAGTTTGCTCACCTCGAAGATGGAACCAAGCTCAGATTAGATAAGATAATGTCTATAAAACCATCAGAGTGAATTGTCACATAAATATATATACAATATATAAACAATTGATAATAATGCTTTTTTTCACCAATGAAGATGAAAGAATTTTGTTATTTAACAAGCCCGTCATTAATTATTTAAAAGTGCACTATTTTATATAAAATACTGATTATCAATATATTTTTATATTAATTTAAATTTTAATGAGATCTATTTAACCTCTTGTCCTTGTTAACAAACTGTTTCCAAGTTTATCTTGTCACAAATCGCAACATGATAGGTTAATACATGTAAAATACATAGATGTGTATCAATTGTGACATTGATGCATGTTATAACTATTGATCAAAAGTATAACTATGTATTGTCCCCTATCACGACTCCGAGTGTTCCTTATTCTTGGATTAACACTCATTTTACAAATTAATATTAATGCGCAATGTGCGGACATCCGAGTAATCGAATTACTTGATGTTCCAGGTTTTGCACAAACCGATGAGCTAGTCGTTTGTGGTGCTGCAGATACCCTAGCATTTCTTATATATATAGAAGAAGCTGGTGAGATTTCTGGTACCCAGATGACCTTAGATTTCAGATTAGGAATGCAATATGCTGGATTTGAATCTACGCACTACCCAGCCAATACGGGTATTTCTGTCGTGAATCCAGATATAGACAAGCCCAGGTTTTTACTAGATGGGATAACAGATGGAATCTTCGTGGCTTATGTAGGAGTAGAAGCAAATTGTGATGCGGATATTAATGCACTGGACTATGAAGTAGATATAGAGTTCAATTATATTTTTGAAGATACGTTAGGTAACTTTTTCAGTTGTAAGTCAAACGTGACGCCAATCAGAACTTATAACTCTGTAATTAAGACTCCTGTCATGAACTTTCAGACTACGTCGAATACTGTAATCTCAAGTCTTGGTACGAATACTTGTACAAATATTGTATTGTCTCAAGATGGTATTGCAGCGTATATTGAAGATTTTGATTTTGAGATCGCTGGCTTGGATTTGAATCAAGGAGTACAGTTGAATTCAGTAAGGTCAAATGGAATAGATATTCCCTACACATATGATGCAGCTAATCTCTCGTTACTGATGAATGTGCCTGGAAGTACCTTTCCTGGAAATGCGAATAACTCGCCGTCTGATGAGAGATTTGACACAGGAGAAAGAGTAACCTTGCAATTTTGCTATCAAGCGGATGACTGCCCTACAGGGCCAAGTGTTTATCCTATTTCTTATATAGCTAACTATGGTTGTTCGGGTAGTGTATGTCAAATAATACAAGATGAAAAAGAACTAAGGGTTTCTCCTGCGGTACGCCCTGAACCTATTGCTAACTCTACCCTATCACAGCAACCGGGAGTATGCGGTGATCCTGCAATTATTGATTTAACTTTGACAAGTGCGGTAGCAGATTCCGCATCGGGAATGTTTACCGATCTCACAGTAGGATTTGAAACTTGTGAAAAGCCAAGTTTAGAAATTACTAGAGTCTTTCTTGGTACTGGCGCCAATCAAACAGAAATCGCTAGCAGTAATTTTACATGGATAAATGATGATATTAATATTGACTTTACAGCCTTGACAATAGATCCTGATGGCCCTGGTATAGGGATTACGGATGCTGATGGAGATGGATTTTTTGATGATTTACCAGGGGGACAAGTTTTAAATATTTCTGTTGAGTTGGATTATGTCTGTGCATTACCTCCTGATCCTACGTCTATAGCTTGCGGCCAAGTAGATTGTGCATTCTCACAATTTTATGTAGCGGCTAATCGAGATTGTGGTACAAGTTTCAGAGTATTTCCGCCGATTACACCGTTTCAGATTACGAATGGAGCAACTTTTGTTTCTTCTAACGAAACCCAAGTCTCTACCAGTTTTTTCGGAATTGATTTTGGTTCGACTGGAACTTCTGGTGCGAAAACCCAGACAGTAGAGATGTGCTACATTTATGAAAGAGAGAATGTAACTCCATGTCCTGATGCCAGCACTAATAACAGGTTACAAGTTGTATATAGTGGATCTCCTTCTATAGTACAAGATGTGCAATTGGTGCCTGGCTCTATTTTGTTAAATGGAGTTTCAGTACCTGACTCCGATGCGAGTTTTACAAATGTAGATTCAACAACAAGAGTACTTAACATTAATGCAGGACTCAATGACTTGGGTACCCAAGTTTGTTATCAATATGATTTAGAGGTAGATACTACCTTGTGTGCGCCATTTGTTTATATGGTAGGTAATCATCAAGTAATCGAAGAATGTAATACCGGTACTTGTACCTGTACAACCGTGAAAGCTTGCGAGAGTGTGCTGTTTAGATCGAATCCAAATGCAAGTGGCTGTAGCTGTGACTTTGAGCAGGGAGTATCACAACAATATAGATTGAATACAGGGTATACAGATGCGACATGTTCAACAAAAGTACAGTTGGAAGATGTACCCTTAACGGATAGAAATAGATATCTGCCTGGTGATACGATGTTCTATGAATCCTATTATGTATTCTTGACGGATGAATCTGTAAGAAGGGATTTATGGTACCTAGGATTACGTTCTTTATTTAGAGCTCCGAATAACAGGTTTGATGAAAATGAATTGACGGTCGATCCAAGTCAATCCTCTATCGTGGGCTTTTCTATAAAGAAACCTGGAGCTGTTACTAGAACAGAAATTGAACTTGACCAAATCCCATCTTGTATTGACAGCGGTCCTGAGTCTATTGCAGGAGCAAATGCATTTTTTGGTTCACACCCCTGGGAGGATTCCATAGAAACGTTTTATCAACCTACATTAGATTGTATAAATTCCAGTTTTGACTTTTATGATAATAATCAGACAGCCTTGTTTTTTTATAATCAAAATAAGGTTCAAGAATGTAGAGGAATTACATCTTGGGAAGATAATGGGAATTGTATCGAAGACTGGTTTAATGCTTATGATGTGCAAGTTGGAGATACTTTATTTTTAACACAACATTATAAAATAATAAAAAATCCAGTGGCTGCTGCAAGTGGCCGTTCTACTGTTAGCCAATTAAATATTTATGGTGCACCATATCTTGGAGTGATAGATGAATTTTCTAGATTTTGCCTGAGTTCAAGATCCATATGTAGAGAAAACCGAATAGTGGAAACGTATTGCCCTACTAATGTATCTGCTTCTTCACTCATTGCATTTGATGATTGTGGAGGAACAGCTGAGCACACATTCGTAGTTGATAATAATACTCCAGTTGGATGGTTTGCAGATGAATATATACCTTATTTCCAATTGAAAGATATTGAGGTACCTATCTTTTCTCCACTTATGTATTGTGGAAATGTAACAGCAAGTAATCCAAGCGGGAAAGAAGTACCTCTAACGATTCAAGACACTACAGATTTTGCTTGCATAGAGTATGATGGTAATACGGTTTGTTCTGTTTCTAACGGCAATAGCGGTGTTATAACTTTTAACCCCCAAGCAGATGGATATCCAGGACTTGGGCTTGGATTGGGCGGTTCGTTTAGAGATACCCTTACTCTTTCATATGATTTATGTATGGTTTGCCCAGGGGACTTGTCTGGCATCTCTAATTTTGAATTGACCTATGATTATCAACATCCATATGATCCACCTCCATCTTCTTGTTACAGATGTAATTTTAATGCAAGTACAGGTGCAAATAATGAACTAGATTCGTGCTTAATATATGGTAATAATGCTAATTATTATGTCATTCAGAATTTGGATGATTTAGTTTTAAAAAATGATAACTCTAGTACAGATTTATTTTTACAAGATAATAGATCAGGATTCCCTGATTTAACAGCTACAGTAAGTCAGTCATTGATTTCTAGTGTCACGCCTGGTTCCTCAGTTGAGCAAGTTACATATGAAGTATGTGCTGTAGATGAGATGGATCCAAGTTTAGCTACGCACATGGGGGTACAAGGATCTATATTTGTACCGAGTAGTGTCGCTTTATTTGACATATTAGATGGAACAGGTAGTCCCCTAGCTCACGGTATTGCAGGCTCAGATGGACAAGGAACGACATATAATTTTTCGCTTCCTGATTTAGAGCAGGGTGATTGTGTTCAGTTTACAGTGTCGACGACTCTTTTATTTTGTCCATTGCCTCCATTATCTCCACCAGAGATGTGTGCTACAGTAACCTCAGGTTGCATGGATCCTGATTTACAGGCTTTAGTAGCTGGAGATACTGAATCATGTAATGGAACAAGAAGATGCCATGCCTATACTTTTGGTGAAGCAGGTATTCAAGCCGACTTTGTTACCCCTAACGCTGCACAAACGTATGGATTATGTGAACCAATACCTGTTGCTGTATTGATCAAAAATGTAAGAATTGCTACCGTAACGGACTTTGATTTAGAATGGTTGATACCTACAAATGGTGCTCAAATTGTACCTGGTTCTTTTGAATTTTCTTATCCAAATCCTGGAGATTTGAGTCTCCCATTTACTTCTATTCCTGATCCTACGATCAATGGAACTAGTCTGACCTATCCCGACGATGCTACATATAGTAGTCAAATAGATCAATTTGGCTTACCAGGCGTAAATGTTTCTGCAGATAGTAATCAATTTGTAATTCGGTTTGAAATGATAACAGATTGTGATGAATTTGTATCAGGTTCTCAAGCCTTCTTTGAAGCAAAATCCTCTGACCCTTGTACACCTAATCGGCTTACTTCCGGTCGGATAAATAGTACAGGCATAATAATAAACGGCGCTGTGCCAGCTGATTATGCACAAATTTTAACAACAGCTAGTCCAACGAATGCATATTGTGGTGCAGAATCTACGGAGTTTATTTTGACGGGATTGAATATTTCTGAAGTTGGTTCTGGTGATAGTATACAAATATGTTTAACATTTCCCGAAGAATTAGAATATGAGTCGGGTTCAGTGGGGTATAATATTCCTGCTGGTTACCCAACTGGAACGGTTACAGAGACTCAAATAGGTGCCCAAACTCAAATTTGTTTTGATGGCGTTAATAACCTACCCGTGGGAGGACAGTTTACCATTTCATATAGAGGTGTGATGACGTCAGCTGCAAGTTGCGATGGGGTGAGAATTGGCGTAGACATAAGAGAATATGTAGAAAATGTAACTTGTGCTGCTGGTGCGGCATGTGATGTATGGGTACAAACTTCTGTAAATAATGATTTTGGAATTGACTTAAATCCACCTATAGAAGTCCTTGATCTAACGCTGAATAGCCAATGTGTAAACTATGGCGATAGTGTAACTATGTGCTATGAAGCTATCCTCTTCAACCCGGGACCTGATTATCAAGGAGACATCAATGTTGCATTACATGATGATATTACTGCAAATGCGATACTAGATGGGTTTGATCCAATTCTAGGTTCAGACATGTATCCAAACCAAACTATTTTGGGTCAAGATACGCTTATCATCACGAGTTGTTTTACAGTGGGTGAAGCAAATGCCTGTCCAGTATTAATCAACTTAGATTATGAGACTTCTTGTAACTGTACAGAAAGCACGTTTCCATTTGATGAGATTGAGCCACAATTTTTAGCCGATTTACCATCAACCTCTGTGCTGTGCCCAGGTCAAGAAATAGCTGTAGAGATTTGTGGTGATTATACATTTACTTTAAATCCTCCGGCAGATGGATATCAAAGAATTGTTGGTGACAGCGTCTTCTTTGGACTAAACACAGTCGGGCAAACTGTATCTATTACGGCTGAAGGTAGTATTGGAGATTGTAGTGCTACCAATGTGATTTTTATGCGTGAATTAGAGTTGTTTCCAGTTACTGTGGAGGATAGTTTAGCTTGTGAAAATCAGGCTACATTTTTACAACTTGTTATTCCTTCTGAGTTTGCTGATGCGGTAGATATTACATGGTCACCTTCTACCTATCTTGATGATCCTACCATTAGCAATCCAATTTTCACCCCTCCTACTTCTGGAAACTTTGAGTACGAAGTGACTTTGGACTTTGGGGACGACTGTATACTTATGGATACGGTAACTTTGACGGTTGATCCTACTTCTGTAATGACGATTGGAGGAGATACGGAGTTTTGTAACGATTTTGCTCCTGCGAACTTGACTACTGATACTGGTTATGACATTTATGAATGGTATAGATTAGATGGAGGATTTGAAATCATCTCAGGGGTTACTACCACAAATACTTGGAGTGGACCTACCCAGCCTGGTATTTATATTGTGAAAGGATATCAGAATGGAGTCCTCTGCCCTGCTGTCTCAGGAGAATGGGAAGTCAATGTATTAGAATGTGTCGATATTGAGTTAGAAAAAACAATTTGCAATCTTCCAACTTCCCCAGGAATTGGAGATACAATTAGTTTCTGTATTGAAGTATGCAATATTGGAGATCCGAGTCTAGGTTTAATTAATGATGTAGACAATCTTATTGTAGAAGACTCATGGCCACCTGATGTAGCCTTTATTGATTATACAGCAAGCAGTGGTACATTTATTTTTAATACTCCATTCAGTACTTGGCAAATTCCTTTTATTGCATCTGGAGGATGTGAAACCATTGAGATTAGAGCTGAAATATTAAATGGTGGGACCATTGAAAATGTAGCACAGGTCACTGATTATGATGGAGAGGTTGATGTTGATTCAGAAGAGGATAATGACAATGGGGATCAAAGTGAAGACGAAGAAGACAGAGCCACTATAGAAATAGTATTAGCAGACATTGGTGATTTATTATTTATCGATGCTGATGGAGATGGTATACAGGATCCAGGTGAAACAGGAGTGGCTGGCGCTACTGTTACTCTGTTTGATGCAGCCACTGGATTACCAGTTGCCACTGTAATGACGGATGCAAATGGAAATTACCTATTTGAAGATCTACCATCTGGAGATTATTTTATGGAGTTTGATTTAAGTACTGCTACTACTCCTGGAGCCATGGATTATGTATTCACAAGTGCGGGTAATGGAGATGGTACCAATGATAGTGAGGCAGATATGAATGGAGTTACACCTACTTTTAGTTTTGATGCTACGATGGGTGATGATTTGACGCATGATGCAGGTGTTATTCCTGTTGCAGATATTGGAAATTTTGTTTGGATAGATACAAATGGAGACGGTGTTCAAGATCCTTCTGAGGTAGGGGTCTCAAATGTGATGGTCACCCTTTTTGACGCTGTTACAGGTGCTATTATTGCTACGGTAATGACTGACCCGTCAGGAATGTATTTGTTCGAAGATTTACCAGCTGGAGATTATGAGATTGTGTTTGATTTTTCCACAGCCTCTGGGGCGCAAGATTTTGTATTTACTATGCAGAATGCTGGTGCCGCTGGTGCTGATAGTAATGTAGATGCAAATGGTAGCACTGGTACCATTGTTTTTGATCCACTTAATGGAGATGATTTGACTATTGATGCGGGGCTAGTGCCAGTAGCTGATATAGGAAATTATGTTTGGGTTGATGCGGATATGGATGGACTTCAAGATGCTACTGAAATGGGTATCGCGGGAGTAAGTGTAATTTTAAGAGATTTCAATACAGGTGCTATAATTGCCAGTGTAATGACAGACGCAAACGGTATGTACTTATTCGAAGATGTACCGGAAGGAGATTATTTTATTGAATTTGATCCGAGTACAAGTAGTTTATCAAACAACTTTAGTTTCACCAGTACAAATGTTGGTAACGGTACAAACGATAGTGATGCTTCTAGTGGAGGTTTTACTGGACTGATTGATTTTGATCCAACCATGGGCGATGATTTGACTATCGATGCAGGCCTATTCCCTACTGCAAATATTGGAGATACAGTTTGGATAGATGCAAATGGAGATGGTATTCAAGATCCTTCAGAAATGGGTGTTGCAGGTGCAACAGTATTGCTATATGATGCAGTAACTGGAGCTGTAATAGCTATGGCAGTAACAGAATCAAATGGAAATTATTTATTTGAAGATATTCCGAGTGGAAATTATTTTATAGAGTATGATCAAACAACAAGTACCACCCCTGGTGTACAAAATTATACATTTACACAAACAGGAGGTGATAGTGAAGCAGATTCTAATGGACAAGGTCCAGCATTTGTTTTTGATGCCGCTTTAGGAGATGATTTGACTCACGATGCGGGTATTGTTCCTACAGCAAACATTGGAAATTATGTTTGGATAGATAGTGATGGTGATGGCATTCAGGATCCTTCGGAAATGGGTGTTGCAAATGCTGCAGTTACATTATTTGATGCCATTACAGGAGCACCAGTAGCTACAGTATTTACTGATGCCAACGGAGAATACTTAATTGAAGATGTACCTGCCGGAGATTACTTTATTGAATTTGACTTAAGTGGTTCTGGTATTGGAATGTTGCAGTTTACACAATCAAATGCTGGAGGAAATGATACTTCAGATAGTGATGCAGATGCAAATGGACTAACCAACACATTCACTTTTGACCCAAGCATGGGAGATGATCTTACCTATGATGCAGGAATCATATTTGTAGAAGGAATAGGAAATTTTGTCTGGATAGATGCTGATGGTGATGGTATTCAAGATCCGGGTGAAATGGGTATAGAAAACGTTGAAGTTACGCTCTATGATAGTAATACAGGTTTACCAATAGCTACTTTGTTTACAGATGCTAATGGAGAGTATTTATTTGAAAATGTTCCAGCCGGAAACTACTTTATAGGATTTGATATTACTTCAAATAGTGCTGGTGTAGACTACCCTTTCACACAAAGTGGACAAGGTAATTCAAATACAGGTAGTGATGCTGACGCATCTGGATTTACTGTGTCATTTGATTTTGATCCGGCTAATGGACCAGATCTATCATGGGATGCAGGTATTGTCCCAAGTGCAAATATTGGTGATACAGTATGGATAGATAGTAATGGAGATGGTGTTCAAGATCCATCAGAACAGGGTGTGGCTGGAGTTACTGTGACATTATTTGATGCAGTAACAGGTGCGGTCATAGGTACTGCAATAACAGATGCGAATGGCAACTATCTATTTGAGGATATTCCAAGTGGGGACTATTTTATTACGTATGATACAAGTACGAGTACTACTCCTGGAGCGAGTAATTATCCATTCACTCAATCTGGTGGTGATAGCGAGGCTGATGCTGCAGGGCAAGGACCTAACTTTTCATTTGATGCAAGCATGGGTGATGATCTAGATCATGATGCAGGTATTGTACCAAGTGCAGATATAGGAAATTTTGTGTGGCAAGATACGGACGGAGATGGTATTCAGGATGCTGGAGAACCTGGTGTCAGTAATGTTGCCGTCACATTATTTGATAATGTAACTGGATTAGCAATTGCAACGGTTTTCACTGATGCGAATGGAGAATATTTATTTGAAGATGTTCCTGCTGGTGATTACTTTATTGAGTTTGATGTTGCAGGTTCTGGCAATGGCAGCAGTTTATTTACAACTCAAAATACAGGTGCAAATGATGGTACGGACAGTGATGTTGATACAAATGGACAAACGATGAGTTTCATTTTTGATCCTACTATGGGCGATGATTTGACAATCGATGCAGGAATAGTGCCAGTGAATGATATTGGTGATTTTGTATGGATTGACACCAATGGAGATGGTATTCAGGATCCGAGTGAAATGGGTCTAGAGGGTGTAACAGTAACTTTATTTGATGCTAATACTGGAGCTGCAATAGCTACTGTAATGACCGATGCCAATGGGAATTATTTATTCCCTAATGTGCCAATGGGGGATTATTTTATCAATTTTGATTTGACTACGAACACTTCTGGTGTTGATTACCCATTCACGGATAATGGAACGGGCAATGGTGTAAATGATAGTGATGCTGATACAAATGGCAATACACCTCCATTTAGTTTTGACCCGCTCAATGGACCAGATTTGACTTGGGACGCAGGTGTAGTACCGAGCGCAAATATTGGAGACACTGTATGGTTAGATTCCAATGGAGATGGTATTCAGGATCCTTCAGAAACTGGTGTTGCTGGAGTAACTGTTACCTTATTTGACGCTGTTACTGGCTTGCCAATCGCGACTGTATTAACTGATGCGAATGGTAATTACCTGTTTGAGGATATTCCAAGCGGAGATTATTTTATTACCTACGATGCTAGTACAAGTACTACTCCGGGAGCAAGTAATTTCCCGTTCACTCAATCTGGAGGTGATAGTGAAGCAGATGCAAATGGCCAAGGCCCTAGTTTCTCTTTTGATGCAACGATGGGTGATGATTTGGATCATGATGCAGGTATCTTACCAGTAGCAGATATAGGAGATTTTGTGTGGATCGATACTGATGGAGATGGTATTCAAGATGCCAATGAGGTTGGGTTAGAAAATGTAGAAGTTACCCTTTTTGATATGCTTGGCAACCCTATTGCAACTGTATTTACGGATGTAAATGGGGAATATATTTTTGAAGATATTCCTGCTGGAACTTACAGCATAGGATTTAATACAAATACAAGTAATGCAGGGGATTATGTATTTTCACCTCAAGGAAACGGAGATGGTACAAATGATAGTGAGGCAGATGTAATGGGTATGACGCAGAGTTTTGTTTTTGACCCAAGTACAGGAGATGACCTTACTCATGATGCAGGAGTTATCCCAGTAGCTGATCTAGGAGATACTGTATTTATTGATGCAGATGGCGATGGCGTGCAAGATCAAGGAGAAGTTGGTCTTGATGGGGTCACAGTTACTTTGTTTGACGCGAATACAGGATTGCCTGTCGCAACAGTAATGACTGATGCAAATGGTAATTACCTATTTGAAGATTTGCCAGCTGGAGACTATTACGTAGAATTTGACGTAAGCACAAGCCCTAGCCTAGCAGGAGGCTCGGAGTTCTCTCCTACTGGAAATGGAAATACTGCTACAGATAGTGATGCGGGTCCAAACGGGATAACTCCAGTTATTAGTTTTGATCTTACCAATGGAGACGACTTAACAATTGATGCTGGAGTCATTCCAACTGCGAACATAGGAGATTTTGTTTGGGTTGATACTGATGGAGATGGAATCCAAGATCCAGGTGAACCTGGTGTAGAAGGTGTCACTGTGATACTATATGACGCAACTACAGGACTACCTATCGATACTGTAATGACGGATGCCAATGGCAATTACGTTTTTGAGGATATCCCAAGTGGAGATTACTTTATAGAGTTTGATGTATCTACCTCACAGTATGGAGCGGACACCACTTTTGCATCTCAGAATTCTGGAACACCAGGTGAGGACTCTGATGCAGATGCAAATGGATTCAGCCCAACTTTCACCTTTGATGCAAGTATGGGAGATAAGATTACTTGTGATGCAGGAATTCAACCTGTGCCTATGATAAGCAATGTCAAAAATATAGTTAATACAGAGATAAATGCCGCTGGTGAATTAGAAGTGGTATTTGGAATTGGCGTACTCAACTCTGGAGTAGTTGATTTATCAAATCTATCTTTAGTAGATAATTTGGCAACTCAATTAGGAAGTGGATTTATTAGTGTAGTTGGTGCAACAGTACTTTCAAATAGTACTGCTACAAGCACTCCAGTGATGAATCCTAATTACGATGGAATTACGGACATTGATTTATTTACAGGATCTGCCGCCGATCTTCTAGAACCTGGACAAGTAGTTGATGTGGAAATAGAAGTATTAATAGATCCTAGTCTTGTAAATTTCCCACTTCAAAACCAAACTGAAGCGGCTGGAGATGGACTTGATGAAAATGGAGCCTTATTAATGGATGGAATGGGTAATGCCTTGAGAGTCTCAGATTTATCAGATTCAGGTCGTATGCATTCAGATGATAATCCAGGAGAACCAGGAGATACGGGTACTTCAAATGATCCAACTTTAATTGAGTGCTTCCCTGCTAACATTATTGTCACAGGAGATGAAGATCCAATTTGTTTTGGAGACGCAGTTAATTTAAATGTGACAAGCGATTACAGCAATGTTCAATACCAATGGCGTGTTGAAGGGAATCCAACTATTATTTCAACTTCTACAACTCCAAGTTTTTCACCGACCATGGATACTGATTATGAAGTTACGTTGGTAGTATTTGATGATGTTTGTGTGTTCGATTTGATAGATACTATTACAGTTGAAGTATTAGAAGATTTGGATATTAGTATCGTTAGTAGCTATACCTTAAACCCAGACTGCTCCCCTAGTGATCTTTCTTTTGAAGTCTTGTTGGATGGAAATCCTAGTTCTTTTGTGGATTATGAATGGACAGGTCCGAATGGATATACCTCTACGGATGCAACGCCAATTATTACAGATGCAACGGCCGCAGATAATGGTAATTATGTTGTAAATGTAGTAGATGCTGATGGCTGCCAGGCTTCAGCAAATGTTGAAATTGTAGACATTGTTGATCCAGAGAATGACCCAGTAATTGTATCGAGTGGTCCTGCATGTCAGAATGGAGAAATTATATTAATGACAAACGCCTATAGTGGTAGTATAGTCACATATACTTGGACTACTCCAGCTGGTGTAACGGCTGGTATCTCAGGTCAAGGTACGAATATATTGACCATTAATCCTGTTGATGCTTCTATTCATCAAGGTACATATGTAATTGATATTGAAGTAGACGGATGTATGTTGAATGCAAGTTTTGATTTAACTACATTAGTGTCACCAATAGTGGAGCCTTCTTATACCGTAGTTGATGCATGTGATCAAGGAAGTCTTGAGTTGTTTGCCAATGCTATTGGTTTGAATCCACTTAACTATAATTGGACTGGACCAAATGGATTTACTTCAAATCTTGAAAATCCAAATCTTGTAAATGCGACAGTAGCAAATAATGGACAGTATTTGTTGACTGTAACGAGTGATAATGGTTGCGTAGCAAGTAGTAGTATTACAGTTACAGAATTTTTACCTGCACTACCTCCAGCTACTATTGCCAGCAATGGACCGATGGTTTGTGAAGGAGATTCTATAAAACTAGAATCGAGTACGGAGGGTGTACAATTTGAATGGATTGGTACGTCAGATTCTGGACCTAGTTTAGCCTTACCTGGTCAGACTACAGCAGAGGGAATGACTTGCTTTGGTCCTGATCATCCAGCATATGGATCTGGTCCATGGAAAGTTCGTGTTACCGATGCAAATGGCTGTACTACAGAATCTCCAACAATAGAGATAGAAATTCTTCCTGTACCGCAAAGTGCTGCTGGAAATGATGGCCCTATTTGTTTTGGTAATTCTGCAACAGTTTCTGCAAGCACTGTAGATGGTGGTATTTATAGATGGTATGATGGTGCAGATCCTGCAACAGCAAATCTAATGAGTACTAATCAGAATTATACAATTCCAAATCTAGCAGTGGGTAGTTATACTTACTACCTACAAGTTGAGTTGAATACTTGTTTGTCTGAAGTGTATAATACAAATTTTGTAGTAGAAGATAATCCTACTGTAAGCCTTGATTTTAATTATACACCGAACGCTGACTGCGCAGGAGCAGACTTAGAGTTGTTGAGCGACGTTACTGCCTCTCCTACTCCAGTAGTAAGCTATGCATGGACTGGACCTAATGGGTTTACTTCTACGCAAGCTAATCCAGTTATTGGAAATGCGAGTACACAGAATAACGGCAGCTATAGTTTAGTAGTAACAACTGCTGCAGGTTGTACTGCTGAGGAAACAATACAGGTTAATGAAATTGTTCCAGCTTTGGTTAATGATCCAATTATTACCAGTTCAGGCCCTGCATGTGATGGAGGTTCTATTACATTGACGACAGCTATCCAAAATGGTACGAATGTGTCCTATGTTTGGAATATACCGAGTATAGCAAACGTAAGTGGACAAGGAACGAATCAGATTGTAATCTTCCCATTAGATGAAACTGTTAATGTTGGAGATTATTCTGTAACGGTATCGGTAGATGCTTGTACAACAACATCAGAAATTTTTGTGGTTGACGCTTTAAGCGAATCTATGGCAATGCCTACGGCAACTACCACACCTATATGTGAAGGAGATAACTTGTTTTTAGAAGCTAACTCTCCAACGGGTGTGACTTTCCAATGGGCTGGAGCTAACGGATTTACTTCTACACAGAGAAATCCTGTTGTAACAAATACATCGACGGCGAATAATGGTACATATACACTTATTGTAAGTAATGCAGAAGGATGTACTAGTGTTAGTGAAGTTGATGTAACTAGTATATTGCCACCAGCTGAGGTGCCAACGATTGCAGTAAATGGACCAAATTGTCAAGGAGATAATATAGTATTTACAACTAGCTCAAGTGGTATGCAGTTTGATTGGATAGGCCCTCTAGGCGCAAGTCAATCAACCTTAATGATGCCAGGATTAAGTACTTCTGGACCAACGACGACTATAGATGAGAATAATGCATCTTACCTGTCAGGCGGATGGAGAGTACAAGTTACAGACACAAATGGATGTACAGCTATATCAGAACCGATAAATATTGGGATTAATGATGTGCCGCTAGCTATCATCATCAATAATGGTAATGTCTGTGAAGGTGAACCGTTAAAGTTAAGTGCGAATACTGTTGAAGGAGCTACATACGCTTGGTATGATGCAGACCCTACAGCTGGAGGAGTACTAATTAGCCAAGAACAAAATATTGAGATTTTCGGTTTGACACCAAATAGTTATACTTACTTCTTACAAGTTGATACAGATGGATGTCCTTCAGAAATCTCGCAAAGTACAGTAGTTGTCAATTCGCCGCCGATTATAGACCCTGACTTCATGTATATGGCAAGTGTGGATTGTGCAGCCTCTGATTTGAGTCTATTGGCAAATGCAAGCGGGAACGGACCATTTACATATAATTGGACTGGACCAAATGGGTTTACTTCAACGGAGCAAGATCCTCTAGTACCAGGAGCTGCTTCTGTAAATAATGGATCATACACTTTACAAGTTATTGATATGAATGGATGTGTAAGTGAAGTGATGTCCCTAGAAGTTGAGGGTGTTGAAGACACTGTTGAAGAACCTGTAATAGTTAGTTCTGGGCCAGCGTGTAATGGAGAGACAATTACCTTAAGCGTTCAGTCTTATGCTGGAACTCAAGTAATGTACAACTGGACAACGCCTAATGGTTTTACCAATATCACAGGTCAGTCAAGTAATACTATAGTAATATCTCCGGTAGACGAGACTATACACGCTGGTATGTTTAGAGTAGAAGTGATTGTTGATAACTGTACAGTTACATCAGACGCATTCCAAGTAGAAGTATTTGAAGATCCAAGTGCCTTAATAAGTGCAACAACTGGAGCGATATGTCAAGGAGAAACCTTAGAGTTATTCTCTAATGCAACGAATGCCGTTGGTTTTGCATGGACAGGCCCGAATGGCTTTACATCCAATGCTGCTGACATTACGTTGCCAGGAGTAACAGACTTAGACAATGGAACCTATACGGTAGTGGTCACCTCACAAAGTGGCTGTACAAGTACCAATAGTTTTGTGGTCAATAATATTACAGAATTGCCAGTAACGCCTACCCTAGCGGCAGATGCGATTACATGTGATGGTTCTGATATCATTTTGACAACTACGGCATCAGGAACGATGTTCGAATGGATACCGCCAACAGGAGATAGTCCAAGCAATGCGGGTATTGCAGAATTGAACACTACCGCAGGAACAACAACAATTCCTGTTTCAAGTACAGTTTATTTATCTGGTACCTGGTCCGTTAGAGTTACAGACGGAAACGGATGTACAGCTACTTCTTCTACAGTGAATGTAAGCATTAATGAA